>JAGMDP010000154.1 GCA_023128635.1 Candidatus Heimdallarchaeota archaeon
ATGGCAATACTGTTTTTTCCATTCCAAAACTAATATCATACACTAATTGTGAAAATTCGGTCATAGCCAATTTTACATTTAATAAAGTCATTGTAAGTGGTTTGAAGAATCGCATTTTTGCTGTTGGTCCTCGAGGAACTATTGACTTACCTCTTGATTTGGATCCTCAAGATTTCAAAAAAGAAGTAGTTAAAGTGCAAATGTAATATTAACTATATTTTTCCACTTTTTCCAAAGCATATTTTAAAATTCCTTTAAAGAAACGATGTTTACCCAATTTTTCTACACAAAAATCTGTTAGACGTTGTTCACTAATAGCTTCTTTTGCTTCAACGAGAATTTGCTGGTACACATAGGCATTATGCATTGCTCTGTTCTTAAATCCCTCATTTCCACCTAGTTTCATTTTTCTTTCTATCTCTTCAAGATCATGTTTTGAACAGATAGGACAAGAACAATTGTATTCATTCCATTTGACACTTGTAGTGCACATGGTTGTTTGATTTGAAACTTTTCTTGCACCAATCTTGTCTTGGTAAACTAAGAAATATTTTGCATTCATAATCCAGGAGATACTTTCAATACTATCAGCCCCTGCAAGCAAAAATAACAAGCCAGCAAGTGGACTTCCAACACCAAACACATGAAGTAATAATTCTTCATTTAGTGAATTCAATTGCTTTCTAGCTTCCAATACTCTATCAATTATGTTAAAGTATCTTGTATGAGAAGTAGATGATTGCTTCATTTGAGGAACTAAACCACCAATACCCCAGATCTTAAAATCTGAGATTTTCTTAATTTTCACAAAATACTTCTTGATTTCTTCTTGTGTTGTTCCATGTAAAACAGGCATCACCTCAATACCATTACGAATATTCTTTGTAGAAAGTTTGATGTTTTCCAGAGATTTCTTCGTTAGTTCTTTTGCTTTTTCAGGTGAAAAATCTTGCAGGATTGGATAATCTAGTCCTACTGCAATATCAGTATTAGAAGCATTTTGTAGATCAATAATTTTTAGCGGATCAATATCTTCTTCTTCTCCTCGAGAGATGAATTGAAATCCCCCAGAGTCCATTACGCATATTTCATTTTTCAGTCCTAATTCCTTATGTATTCCTTTATCTCTTACTCTTTTCTCAAGACGACCATTTTGTAAAATATCATAGGCATTTGTCATAACAGAGCAATTAGGTATTTTCAACCAAGGTCTAGGATTATTATCTCTAAACGAATATGTCAACATCATGGTTGGTGTATGAAATGTCTTAGAATTAACTAGAGTTTTCTTTTCAAAGATTAATCCATTTCGCTCTATTTTTGTTGACATTTCAATTTTCGCTCGTTAAAACTATTAGAGATTATTTTTTTTGAGAGTTGTCTCCACTATTTCCCGTACTTTCGGTAGATTGTATGTTAGTGGAGGGGCATATTTAACTTTTGAGGAAAGCTGTTTTTCAGATAATTTGCTTTGTTTCTTATTTTGCAGGATATTTTCAAGTGCCTGTTCGAATATTTTCCGATGGTGTTTTGGTAGAACATAGAAGGAGTACTTATGAGCATGAATTAATTTAGGGAGAACAACTGATAACCTCTCTATGAAGATGCTTCGACCTACTTCTTTCATTTCACTTGGAGGGAAATCATATTTAGTAATGTTGGTATCATCAAATTCTTCTGGAACAATTATTGCTGGTTCTGAGACGGTATAGATTTGACTTAGATCTCTAATAGAGAGTTTCTTACTTAACATTGCATGAAAAACCCGTCTGTAAGGAGATTTATTGTATGGTTTATGTTTTGAACAACTTAAGAAAAAAGCAATTGGTTTCTCAACATTTGGAATATAATCATTGATCATAAATTTATAATGCTTAACAAATCTAGGTTCTTGGAATAATTCATCTCCACCAATTAAGAAGTCATTAGAAGTATCCATAAAGAAACCTACTATGAAGCAATTGTAATACTATTCTTGTAAAGAACTGTTATTAAGAGTTAGGGTTGGATAGGTGAAACTAAAAAAAAGAAGAATCGGCATTAGAATATAATAGGTAATACTTTTTTTAATAGAAAGGAATCATATGTAAGTATAAATTATGATTAACCATTTGGTGGAAAAAAAAATTGTTAGACGAAGTATTAGTTATTCGAGAGAGTTTACCTATTTTCTACTACAACAGAGATCCAACAATCGCATTTGATGATGACCATTATATTCTGCAATCGGGATTCTTCGTTGCCTTGTCAGCTTTCGCGAATGAAATGAGCGATGATAAGCTAAAATACATTGTATTAGAAAACAAACTATATGCTCTCGACGAAGTATCTGATATTCTAGTTATATTCGGCGACAAAGAAAAATTAACTCAAGATGTGATAAATAAACTTCAAGAAGACATCTCAAAAGCTGCGAAATATCTTAACTACTTAATCGAAAAACACAAAATGGAAGAATTTATTCCTACACAAGATGACTTAAGCGTACTTGCAAAAGACTTTGGAGATTATCTTAAACAAGAAGAGCTAGTTGAAGATGATTCTCCCTTTGACCTAAACAAGTCAAGAAGTATGATGCAGAAGTTCATTTTCAGTACAATTGGATATAAACCAGGTCAATGCAATATAGGTCATGCTGAAAGATTAAAGCGACTCATGATTGGCTTAATGGGATTTGTTGTAGCAATAATTGGAGCAATTCTCATCATGACCTTTAGTTGGAATGCTTGGTATATGTTGCTTCTTGCAGTGCCGTTGTTTATGGGCTTCTTTGGTTTATATCAATATTCATTCAAATTCTGTGCTGTCAATGGTCTTACTAAGAAATATGACATGAGGTAAAGGAGGAACAAAGATGTCGCAATTAAAATTACCAAAACCTGAATTTTTGGAAGGAGAAATTGATTATCCAGAAATGATTAAACGAGATTATCGAAAAGCACTTCTAATTATCTTTCTGTCAACAATTTCAACTGTTGCCATAGCTGCCGGATTGTTTGTACTGGCGTTCTTTCTATAAGAACAGCTTTACAAACCATTATTATTTTTTTTATAATAGTATTAGTTTTCTTTTCGAAATACTTTTTTAACACTCTATCTAGATGTGAACAAGAATTAACTTTATACTAACTTTCATGTTGGAATAACCATGGGTAAAAAAATTGCTATTAATGGTTTTGGGCGAATAGGTCGTCTTTTTTTCAGGAGTGTAATAGAAAACTATCCTGAGTTAGATGTTGTGTTTATTAACGATTTATTTGAACCAAAATATCTCGCTTATGTTTTGAAATATGATTCCGTTTTTGGCAAATTCAAAGGAACTGTTGAATTCACAGAAAATTCTTTGATTATTGATGGGAAGGAAATCCCTGTTACTGCAGAACGTGATCCGGCTAATCTTCCTCATACCAAATTTAAAGTTGATGTAGCGGTAGAATGCACAGGATTTTTTGTTGACAGGGATGGTGCGAGTAAACACTTGGAAGCAGGTGCGAAACGTGTCTTGATTAGTGCTCCTGCAAAAAAACCAGACATTACTGTTGTACTAGGTTGTAATGATGAAAAAATAAAGGACGAACATAAAATAATTTCCAATGCATCTTGCACAACAAATTGTTTAGCACCGATAGTTAAAGTTCTAGATGATAATTATACTATAACTCAAGGCATTATGACAACAATTCATTCATATACTGGCAACCAAAATCCAGTTGATACTGGGAGAGCAGGCGACCCTGTGAAAATGATTCGAGGTAGAGCATGTGCAGTTAATATTATTCCAACTTCAACAGGTGCAGCAAAAGCTATAGGAGAAGTATATCCACATCTAAAAGGTAAACTTGATGGTTTCGCTATGAGAGTTCCAACTGTCAATGGCAGTGTCGTTGATCTAAAAGTCAATGTCGAAAAGGTTCCAACAGTTGAAGATATTAACTTGAAAATGAAAACAGCAGCGGAAGGAGAACTGAAAGGTATTCTCTCCTATACTGAAGATCCAATTGTTTCATCTGATATAATCGGTGACCCAAATAGCTCTGTCTTCTCGAGTATGTGGACAAAAGTGAATGGTAATATGATATCAATAGTGAGTTGGTATGATAACGAATGGGCTTATTCTAATCGTTTAGCTGAATTAATTATAAAACGATTATAATAGCCATTTTCCCTTTTCTTTTTTTATTTATCCACAAACCAAGTTTCATTAGTTTCTAGATTTGTAACTTTCCATTTCATACCATCAGGAGTCTTCACAAAAACTTTCTGGATTTCCACCATCCTTCCATTAATTATTGTCGTAGTTGTTATGGTATGCCCCTCAGATAATTCATCAAAAGGAGTTGGTTGTTGAGGTTGACTCCCTTTATAAGCTGTTTTTTTGGTTGATTTAACTTTAGGAAATCTATTTGTTTTGATTAAAAAGACAACTAAAACAGTTAATGGTAATACAGCTAGAAACGAATAAGCCCAATTGTGACTAATGCTATCTTCAGTTAATCTGACTATTTCAATTTCACCTGCATTTAATATACTAACTAACTGACTCTCATTGAAAGCATAGAATCTCTTAACTACACCATTTTTTTTGCTATACTCAGCTTCAATAACAGTCGAATTATTCTGACTTAACATCCATAAATCTGAAGTTTCAGTTATATTATATCCTTGATTTTCGTATTTTTCTGTTAATTCATCCCAATTACGATTTTGTACTAAAATATTTTCAAAAAAAGGATTGCCAACTGCAGTTATACTATCAATTGTAAAAGTGAAGTCAATATCTAATGGATGTACATCTGTGAATTTGACAACCAATTTCTTTCCCTCTTCGAAAACTAAATCCGAACTAGGATCATGTAGCCTATATACAAAACCCCAAGGATTCCTAAGAGTACGAATTTCGAATCTAAAAGCATCACCTGTTTTAACATTATAATCTGCATTTACACTTGAGATAAGTATAGAATTTATAACAAAGATGATGATAAGAAAAGCAAATGGATTTAATCTCTTATGTTTAAGCACACTAATTCTTCCTTGATCAAAATATAATTGTCTTTTACTAATATACTATCAAAACAATGTTTTGTTTTAATACTTGTTATAAAGTTTATAAAAATCGAAAAAAGAAGTAAAATGGTTACTTACATCTTGCAAGCAACCTATTTTTGATGATTTTTTATGTTTCTGGTAAAACTACTCTTTTTGTTTTTGGAGTAATTATTGCGTTGATTATATCTGCATTAATTAATTCAACAAAAGCAGTAGAATTACTTGTAATGCCGATAACTTGATCAGACTCATCAATTGTTCCAATTAGTCCTTCTTCTGCGTCTCTACCTATGGCATAATATGGTTTATTTGTTGAACTGATTGCTAATGACTTCAATTGTATGTTTTCTTGTCCCATTAGTTGTTTTATTACGTCTGCATTCTTGAATGGATCAAAATCAGATATGACGATTATTCGTGTTCTTGGATTACTATTTAGTAACTCTGTAAGATGAACATCGCTTACAGCAGGATAAACAACTGTTACTGTGGATTTAACTCTTGAAAGTATTTCTTTCATTTGATTTAGTACAGGTTCTCGTCCTAAAATAGTTGCAGTATTCATAGCAGGTCGTGGTATCTCCTTGATCTTAGTTAGTAATTCTCTATAGGTTAATTCCATATTTGCGAGTAATCGTTCTATGTTCTTATTGCTTTCTTTGAACTTGTCACCAAATCCTTTGAATTGATTCTTGAGATTTGCAGTTTCAGCAATAATAGTATCTTCAACACCAGTTTGAGAATCATTAATAGTCTTGTTAAGAAGAGTAGATTGTTCTTGCACATATCTTATGGCAGTTTGCTTCCCTTTATTCAAGAGGGTTTTTGCAGGCATTTCGATTCGAGCAATAGCTGCTTTAGCTCTATCTTCTGTATCTTTGATGAAGTTCTTACCATCTATCTCACTAATATTATTGATAGCTCGAATATCATCAATTATCTTAGAACTAATTTCTGTAAAGGCAGTTTCCTTATCCTTAAATTCTTGAGAAATCGAAGCAACAGTTGAATCTCTTGCTTCTAGATATTTGGAATTAATATCATTTTTCGCTCGAGTAACAGTACCAGCCATAATATTCTTTGTTGTTTCAAAATCAGTATTGATCTTAGTGAAACTGTTAATTAATTCCATGTTTAGCTTATCATTGATTTCTGTCATCTTACGCTGAGTTATTTCAACTGAAGTTCGTAATTCATTACCTAAACGAACCTCTTTTGCTTTTATGTCATCTCTTGTCTCAGTGGCATTTTTATCTAGATTATCTTTTAGTATTTTGAAGAGATTATCTAGTTTATCATAATTAGTTTTCGATTTTGCGGCGATTAATCCTTCGAGTTGTGCATTTGCATCAATAAACATTTGAGTGGTAGTTCGAGTGAATGTTTCTATCATTTGATCATATTCTCTTTTTATTCCAGAGAGTTTTTCACGAACAACTTTCCCAAAATCATCATTCATATCTTGTATTGAATCAGAAATATTTCGAATTCTTTCTTCAAGAATTTGATTAGTGGATTTATC
>JAGMDP010000155.1 GCA_023128635.1 Candidatus Heimdallarchaeota archaeon
TCGAGAGCGTATTGCTTTTCAATTTCCATTATCTCTTTAAGGATATCAATTCTAGTGCGCATATTTGTCCCACAATAATATATCTACATATAACTTTACTTCATTCTAATTTAAATAAGCTAACATATAAGAAATGAGCTATTTCTGCATTCATACATTATTGTTAGCATATACACAGAAAATTATTAAATGAGTTTATGATTTTTTGTTTGCAATTGATATTTGCTAAGACATAAAGGATTAGGTAATGAATGACATTCGCGGAATGGTATCAAAACAACCAGGATTGGTTTATGCTTGTTTGTATGTTCATTACACTAGCAGTTATCTTATCTTTGTTTTATCTACTTAGTAAAAAAGGAATGGATGTATTCTATACTCGAAAGGGTGTCCATATTTCAGCTGGTTGCTACATCTTCTTCTGGCTTATGGGATCCGATTTAGGTCGAGCTAGATATATTGCAATGATTCCAGCTGTATTGACTGCAGTAGTTTTCCTTCTAATAGGATTAAAAGTAATATCCTTAGGATTTATGGTTAAAAGCATGTCACGAACAGGTGAACCGTTTGATCTAATCAAAGGAACTATGATTTATGCAATAGTTATGACATTAATTTGTGTTTTTGTTTGGAGGGATAATCCCTGGGGGTTAATAATTATAATGACCATTGCTTGGGGGGATGGAATTGCTCCGATTGCTGGACGATTTTTGGGAAAGCATAAGTACAAAACAATTGGTGGTGGAGAAAAAACAGTTGAAGGGAGTATCGCTATGTTTATTTTTTCGGTTGCATTTAGCTACTTCATTGTCTATCTTTTTGGCATTGTTTTAACCGGGGTAAACTGGTTGTGGGGATATCCTGAATGGCCTTGGCTTTGGGGGAAAATACTCATACTAGTAGCAGTAGGAACAATAGCAGAAGGACTTAGTCCAACTGATATAGATAATTTAGTAGTCCCAATAGTTATGTTTCTAATCTCTATCGCTTTTGGTTTGAGACCAACAGTATGGTAAAAAAATAAGGAAAATTATCCTTGAACATTATCAAGGATATAAACTAATTCTTCTTCAAGTGTTGGCTTAACTTGAGGATTCTCAATCATTTCACCAACTTGTTTGCCTTCAGAATTCAAGATAAATATTGATGGGATTTTACGCAAATCAAAATCATTAACTTCAGGAGGAGATGGTGGAACTCTCCATCGTACATCAGGATCTTTTGGAGCTGATTTTAATCCCTTGAAGAAAACACCATTAATACTTGGTTTTAATTTAATCATTTTAGCAAAATATCCTATATTTGTCTTGCAATCTTTACACCAATCGGCACAGAAAACGACAAATAAATAACCTTCAGCTTTCTCCTCAAGCTCTGAAAGTACTTCTGGAATCGGTTCATATTTTTCATAATTTTCTTTCATTGCTAATGCTCCATCAATTCCAGAGAGCTTCTCGAGCATTTCATCTACCTGCATACCTGCTTGTTCTAAATGCTTTATATCATGAATTTCTTTAATCATAATAATTCACTTCGATTTAATTTGCCAAGCAATCTTGACTTGTCGATTATTAATTCTTTTCTCTTATATTATAAGGTGACAAAATAGCTAATATTTAGCAAGTAAATTTGTCGGGAAATATTTTTCCGTTTTTCCACGGAATTCTTATAAGGTATTTCTGCTAGATATTACTAGAATTGGGATTTATTATTTTGATTCAAGAAAATCAAATGAAGGTAAATAGGAATGTCTAGGAGTACGTATTCTGAAAATGAAGTTGAGAAATTTCTACGTGAAGTATTGAAGTCAGAACTTGCTTTCAATGTCTATAAGCAACTTGTAGAGGATGGAGGAAATACTGTATTAGGAATTTCAGAAAATTTGAAAATTAAAGGAAAGAAAGCATCAAAAACTCGAGTCTATGAAGAAATTTCTTCCCTTCAAAAACTGGGATTAATAAAGCGCGTGTCAAATAGACCCCCTATTTATACAACAGTTCCTTCCCAAGAAAATTTTGAACGGATAGCTAGATTGTTTTTTATGGATACTCGAGAGGAATTAATGAGACGCTGGGCAGCGACTTATCCGTTTTTGCCTGAGGATATGAAGTATTCATCAGGACAAAGAACAATGAAATTACAAACTGGCCCAATTGTTAACTTCAATCCATATCCTGTAGTGGATGTTTTCGATCTTGACAATAATGAGGATCTTCGAAAATATATGCTACGTGTTTTTGAATCAAATTTAACTAGGGTTTCACAAGCAATTGTTGACACCAGTTTTGGAACTGATGATTTCAGAAAAGCTTTCAATGAAATAAAATTTGAACCACTACTAAAACAAATGAAAGAGATATATGAAAGACATGGACGCATTACTTCGAAAACACTAATAACTCATTTCACAGATGAAATTAGTAAATTAATCAGCGATGGAAAATTGAGTTCATTACAGCAGAAATTCTTCCAATTGATGGATTATGAAATAAGAGTACCAAAAGAGAAACTATCGAGTTTTGTTCTTGGAAATAATAATTTATTATATCCAATAGGAATTGGAGGAATAAACACAAAAATATTTGCAGTAATTGAGATAAGAGATCCAGGTATTGTTAGAGTAGCTCATGATGCATTTGAATCTGCTTGGAAATCCGCGAAAACCGTGTTAGAAATTAAAGATGGAAAAATTCTCTAACACAAATGAAAATTAAGGGGAGTTGTTCTCCCCACTTTGCCGAGGTTTATATTTAGTCCCTTCATTGAAGAAAATGAAAAATAAACATTTTATGAAGGTTCTACCAAATAATATAAAATACAGTATTTAAAACCAACAAAATTAGATCACAATATAGAATTCAGCTAGTAGTCTCTCTTGAGTGGTTTTTTTCATTAATTGCTTTAGTTGTCTAGATTCATCTCGTTCTTTCTTCATTTGCTGTAATTGCATTTTCGCTTTTTTTCGAACTACTGGATCCTTGGAGTCTAACAATTTCTTAAGTTTAATACGTTCTTTCCTTTTTGAATCAACTTTATCTTGCTTTTCGGATCTCTTAGATTCTGTTAATAATTGAGTAGAGGTGTCTCTGAGAGATTTTTCAAGTTGTTGCTCATCCATTGAGCCATTTATACTTTCATAATCCTGTAAAACAATTCTAGTCTTAGGGAATTCTTCCCCTCTTCTTAATCTGCCAAAAGCTTTGTTCTTGCTATCACAGAAGTATTGGAATTGAAAATTAGTTAATTCTTTTGCATTCATTTTCTTGTATTCCATTAACCATTGAACCTCATCGATAGTCAAAGTAACCTCATCAAGTAAAGTGATTTTTTTCAATTCAGTAGTAAAATAGGAATCTCTAATTTGTAAGGGAATAGGTCTTCCCCATTCTTGCATCTCATCTGTGAGTACTAGTAAGAATGCTAAAGGATTATTATCAAATACATAATCTGGTAGTTGATCCTTGAAATTGTGTAGTGCGATTGCCTGAGCCGCTTTAATATATCCCTCAAGTTCATCTCTGTTTTCTTTAATTTCTTCTGGAGTGCCTAAGCTTTTGAGTAAACTTAATGCTCC
>JAGMDP010000156.1 GCA_023128635.1 Candidatus Heimdallarchaeota archaeon
TATATAATGAAATGTTATATATTAGATAGTCTATTTTGGAAAATAAGAGGAGAAATGAAACTTGTCTTCTGATGATGAATACCAGAAACTATTAGCAACTAGCACATTGATTGGATTAATTGGTTCAGTACTACTAATCGTAGGCATGATTTTTGATATCATTAGCGTAGGCGTGAAGGTTCTGGATCTATGGATTCTGGCTTGGGTTGTAGGCATATTACTTGTAAACCTTCTAACATTCTTAGGAGCAGCAACAAAATATGGGCTTGTAATTAATGATGAGCGACCAAGCCTATTAGTAACAGCATTATTTATCTTTGCTCCTACATTACTAATATCCGATGCCAACACTCCAATGTTTTACTTGTTGAAATTAGGAAATGAATCGATTGGAACTGGATCTGCTGGTTTCATGAACTATCTTGGCATAGCTGGAATGGCAATACTATTGATTACATTCTTTATCCAAACATGGATATTTCTATGGAAAAATAGGTTGGCATTTACAAGAGACACCTATTTTGAAGGATCAGAAATTGCCTTTGTAAGAATCGTGAGAGTAATTACTGGTATCTTAGCGACTGTAGCCGGTGTAGGAATTATTCTAGGAATGGTAATAGCACCTTCTGCATCTACTAGTAGTCTACTAATGTTTGAAGATGGATCACAAATTGATCTTACAGCGTTAGCGTTCATATTCTTTATAGTTGGAACTGTAATTACTGCTTTAGTAATGTTGTTGAGTAATTTTGGTATATTAAAGACTCCAAAAACTGAACTACCATTATTAGCTCTACTACTTGCAATTATAGTTATGCCGGGTTATGCCCCACCATCAGCTTCATTATCAACATGGAGTACACCAATCTACAAGCTTTTACATTTCGGTCAAGGTATACTTGGCGATATAACATTCATGGGTTGGATATTAATAATAAGTGTTTTATCATTAATCCTAGCATTCATGATTGGAATAATCACATTTTTCATAAAAACAAGCGCAGCATTTGAAGCAAGACCAACTGTTAGAAAAAGAAGAGCACGAATTCCAAAACGTCAACCACCTGCAGCAATAGAAGATATAAGACCAGCAACAGGATCACTTGCAGATCAACTAGCAAGCTCACAAACACAACCACCTGCAACAGCAGGAGAACCTTCAACACCAGGATTCATGCCAACAGCACCAGCAACCGGAACCGCAGCACCAGCTGCTGATAAACCAATCTGTCCATTCTGTGGGAAAGGACTAAGATTCATAGATGAATATCAAAGATGGTATTGTGATAGTTGTCAACAATATGTGTAAAAAAGAGGAAGGATTACTCCTTTCTTTATTTCATTTTATCTGTTTTTTTTTCTTATTCCATGAGGTTTACAGAGATGAATCCTGCTTATGAAACAACAATTAATTGGAACGAAGTAAGATAAATATGAACTCCAGAATAACTAAAAGCTTCCAATTGACTATTCCATTGCCATAATTCGAAAATGATTTTGTAACCACTAGTACTCATACCTAATTTACTTACAACTGATGAGTTAAAAGAAAAAGTCACTTCAGTTTCCGAAGAAGGACCCCAAACTTCATCAAAAGATAAAACACGTTTGAACCAGAAATCTTCGTAGAAGTAAGTATTCTCATTTGTCCCTGGAATATCAGGAGTGATCGTAACATTTTGCAGGCCAATCTTTAAACGTACTTCGAAAAATTGCGCCCTATGATAATGGTTCCCAAGGAGGAAATACAAAGTAATTAATTCTGATACTCCGGAAGTTTGATTATAAACAACTTGCGTTGGATAATTATCTGCTTCATATTGACTAGTTGAAGAATTATATGTTAAAAGCCCAAGTTCTGCATATTCTTCACCACCAATGGGCGGAGTAAAAATAAGAACTGTCGAAACGATAATACCAATAATAGTTAAAACAAGCACAACTTTAACCACTAACTCGAATTCTTTCTCGCGCTTGGAACGACTAGCTTCATTCTTCTTACTCATCACAAATCACCAACTTCTTTCTTCTCCTCAGAAGTTTCATAAGCAATCTCAAGATCCATGAATTCTTCATCACGACGAATGCGATACCAACGAACAACATGTCGTCCAAAGAAGACAACAACAGCAGCAATAAGAACAACATTAATAGGAATTAATACATAGGGAAAGATTCTACTCCAGCGATTATTAGTAATTAAATCTTCAGCTTCGAGGAGAACATTATGTGCAGTATCATAAGCTGAATCATAATTGTTAAGCTCATAAGCTTCAAGAGCGTCATTTAATTGGTTAGTCAAACTTATAACATCAATGCCTTCAGTGCTAGCTTGTTGCACTTTGTCAAAAGCAGCGATAATTTCATCCCAAGCTTCTTGTTGAGTAGCGCCAGAACTAGGAAGTATTAATGGATTACTAGAAATGAAAAATAAGAAGAGCAATAAGAGAGATGCGAGTAAACGAATGAATCCTTTTGATAGTAATTTTTGTTTGTATGATTTCATCATTCTCTAATTCTCCATAATTTCTTCATCTTGTTTAAGCTTGAAAATAAATCCATCTCTAGCTAATTTCAATCGCAGAACAGTAGCAGTAGTTTGACAAAGAACGATAAAAATAGCTAACGTAATTACAATAGGAACCGGTGAAAAGCGGAAAGTGAAGTTAATGAACAAACCAACAATAACCAATACACTAATGCTAAGACCAATAGCCATAGCAACACGTTCAAGAAAACGCAACTTATCATCTAATTCCGGAAATATTGCAGCAGTGAAAGACCAACCAGGTAAAATGAGTAAATAAAAAACAATAATGACATATCGAATATAAAAGAAAATACCAGATCTAACATCGACTAAAACAAGAGTAAGTGTAAGAAAAACTGAGGAGAGAACCAACCAATGTTCATAGGAATAATAATTGCGTTTAAAGAAATAATCCCTAAATCTGGCAGGGGGAGGAGGAGTAATTTCTATTAATGGTTCCTGCAAAATAATCGCATCATTCTGTTCCATTTCACGAATTATTGGAAGAACACTCTCTCGCGATTTCTCTTGTGCTTCTAAACCAGAAACAAGCTCTCGAACAGTTTTTGGTTTGGTAGTTTCAAGAGATTGAATTAAAAGCTCCTTAATTTCCTCTCTCTCATCATCTTTGATAGTTTTTTCTTTGTATCTCTGTCTCCGTTTTTCTCGTTTATCATTCAACAAAAGCACCCAATAAAACATCTTACGATAAACTTTCGACTATTAAATAATTTTTACACTTACTTAAAAATGAATAGCTAAAAAAGAAAAAAATTAAATCGAGAAAAAAGGCATGCGAAATGAAAAAAAAAAAGAAATCACATTAAATCGTTTTTTATAACTGAGTAATCGCCAACCTTCAAACTATGTGATTTAATGCCATAAACCTTGCTTTGTGTCCCAATAAGAGAATTTTTTATCTTTGAACGGTCAATGATCGAATGCTCTAATACAATAGAATCGGAAATTTCACTGTTTTTAATAGTAACACCTTTTTCGATCATAGCATAAGGACCAATATTGGAGTTGGTTATATCACAATCGGGTGAAATATAAACAGGAGGGATAATCAAACTGTCTTCTGATTCACAATTAATTTCTTG
>JAGMDP010000157.1 GCA_023128635.1 Candidatus Heimdallarchaeota archaeon
AGTGGTTTTGCTGGCTATACAATGGGTTCCATTTCTGTTTATTTCTTAACAACAAATATAAAATCCAAACAAAACAACACAATTTTTATGGCTATTTTCGTTTTAGGATTAGCCATTTTAGTGAATGTTTGGTTCTGGATAACTCCTTGGCAAATATTATGGAATATAGGAGTTTTACTAATTGCATTAGCATTTGGTTATATGTGGGCTACAAGAGGAATAATGAATCTCAAGTTTGATTCACCACTGCCAGAGAATCTACCAATTGATACAGAAGAAGACCGAAGCGCATTAATCATTCTTTCGAAGGGTGAAGCAGAAGAATACAATCCTTTAGCTCTCGTGAGAAAATACTACAAACAAGCTGAAACTGGTGTTCCTCAGAAAGGAAAATTAGCTCAACCTTTGGAGTTCTTCAAAGTCAAAAGAAAATATCGAGCTATAATAAAAAGTCAAACAGATCTCACAATTGAAGACATTAAAGTTAATGAACCAAAGAATCCTTACAGGAAAATTACTAGAAATCTCGTTGAGAAGTTAGAAAGCTCTTTCCTAACCTTCAATATGTATCAAGAAGCTTTTGTTAATGATTGGCCAACAATTAATCAAGCACTTCTTTCCATGATCTCTCGAGGTGCAAATAAGATTACCATATTGAACCTCTTCTTGGCAGAGAGCTTTGAATATGAAATGGCTTTGGAAGAAATGAAGCGAATTGATTATTCAGAGATTGGTATTACAATTTCACAAACTGAATTCCTATCAAATTCTGATATTGTCCAAGATATCTTAGCAAAGAAGATTAAAGCCGCATTACAAACATATCAAGACTTGTCCTCTATTGGTATCCTTCTCGTAGCGGAAGGACAACCTGAAGAATGGGATGCACTTTATCCAGTAACTGAACAAGAAGATATTTTCAGAAAAGGCATTGCAAAGAAATTAGCTAAACTAGGAATTAGCGAAGAGAAAATAAAATTAGCATGGATACAAGAACGAACACCAACAATTGAAGAGAGTTATCAAGACTTGATAAAGAAAGGTTGCAGAACCATTGTACATGTGGCAACTACCACTCCAATTGATTGTGTTAATTCATTGTATGACATTCCTAAAGCTCTTGAGAATCAAGCAAAAGCAGACAATGTAGAATTGATTTCAATAAAAGCTTGGAATGAGGATACTGAAATCACTAATTCTTATTTAAGCTTAATAACCGATGCAAAAGAAATGCCTTTAGCAGAATTAGGTGAAAATGCAGAAATAGTTCTACAATCTACAAAAGTCGGAGCTACATTAGCGAGTCAAGAAGAAGACGAAGAAGACTTAGACGAAGAAACAAGCGAGGAAACAGAGTAGTAGAATGAAAGAGAGTAATGTGCCTTTTGGCACAATTTTTATTTTTCTTAATAAGACTTAAATTAAGAAATGATATTCTAATCTTGATTGTATTTGGTTTTGATGATATGAAAAAATACTCTATAATAGATGGACATACTGATGTTTTATACTCACTCCCCATGCAGCTTAGGCAATTCCATCAAGAATCTGAGAAAGGACACGTTGACTTGCCAAGAATAAGAAAAGGCAATGTGAGTGCTATGTTTTTTGCAATATACCCAGGAATCAATCAGTATTTTGTTCTAAAAGGAGCAAGAAATCTTGTAGATTTAGTTAATGAGCCAAAAAATGAACTAATGTTTATCAAGAAACTTCCTGATTTAGAAAAAGCTGAAAAAGAAAACAAAGTAGGTGTTATTTTTCATATTGAGGGAGTAGGTGGGTTTGATACCGAGTTCCATATATTGAATTTACTATATCATTTGGGATTAAGATCATTTGGTATTACTTGGTCTAACTCTAACATCTTTGGCTCTGGATCCTCATTTATGCCCGATGCTCCAAAAGACACTCGAGGAATAACTGCTGAAGGAAGGGAATTAATACTAGAAGCAAACAAATTAGGGGTTATTGTGGATGTCTCTCATTTATCAGATAAAAGCTTCTGGGATGTCCTTGAAGTA
This sequence comes from Candidatus Heimdallarchaeota archaeon, assembly GCA_023128635.1. The sequence goes on from JAGMDP010000157.1 coordinate 2,025, forward strand.
TCAAAGAAACCAATAATAGCTTCTCATTCATGTTGTAGAGCAATTTCACCTCATGTTCGAAACCTAACAGATGAAATGTTAAAAGCTCTGGCAGAAAACGGTGGAGTAATGGGAATCAATTTTGCTAATGCCTTTCTAAGAGAGGATTGTGGTCGTGAAGCGGATACACCTTACACAAAAATAATTGATCATATTGATCACGTTGTAAATTTAGTGGGACCAAATCATGTTGCTTTCGGTAGTGATTTTGATGGAACAGGAGTTCCTGACGAAGTTAAAGATGTAACAGGATTCAATAAATTGGTAAAAGAATTGGAAAAAAGAAAGTATTCAGAAGAGGATATCAATAAAATTTGCCATGGAAACTTTCAAAGAATATTCAAAGAAGTTTGGAAATAATTACAGATTATTTCTGATCCTTGGGTAATTGGATAATAACTGTTGTTCCTTTCCCTTCTTCGCTCTCTAAAGTGAGTTCGCCACCATGGGCTTGTACGATTTTCAAAATAATTAGCATACCAAATGAAGAATATCTCATAGTTGTCCAAGATTCAATGATTTCTTCCTTCTTGTCTTTAGGAATACCTTTGCCATCATCCTTCACTATTATTTTATAGAAATTCTTGTAATCTTTCGCACTTATTTCTACTTTATAAGCTTCAGCATGTCTATAGACATTCATTAGTAAATTCTCAAGGACTTGACGCAGCTTTATTGGATCACCTTTGATTTTTGGTAATTTGCCAACCTCAATTTTCAAGTTAGGTTCAAGTGACGTTATTTTCTCAGAAATCTCATTTACCATAGTATTCAAGTTAACTACCTTGAAATCACCTAAGAGTTCACCTTTCTTTGCTAATAAGAGCAAATCTTCTATGAAAGCAGACATCTCCTCTATACTTTCCCCTATTCTATCACTATATTCGGAATCAGTCATTGAATTGTAAAGAGAGATCACTTGCATCTTACCTCTCAAGTCATGGGCAATTGTAGAAGCAAAAGACTCTAATTCATCTCTTTGTTTAAACAATTCTTCTTGCTGTTCTCTCAACTGTTCTTCTGTTTGTTTTCTCTCTGAAATATCAGTTATTACTGCAAAACTTCCCCTATAGTTCCTTTCTGAGTCAAAAATAGGTTGAGGTGAAATAATCGTTGGTATTAAGGTTTTGTCTTTCTTTATCCAACTGATTTCATATGATTCCAATGTCCCGTTTTCTCTTTCTATTGAATGATTAGCATAGAGATGCCTGTTTTCCTCATCAAGAAATTCACTGACTTTATGACCAATTATTTCTTCTTCATTGTAACCAAGCATAATGCATAATTTTCTATTCACATATGTGAAAACTCCTTTCTCATCATCCACAGCTAAACCGTCATTCATGGTTTCAATTAGTGTTTTGAAACGTGTCTCACTATCAAGTAATTCTTCTTCTGCTTGTTTTCTTAATAATGCGACAGATGCTTGCTGCGCAAATGCTTCAACAAGCTCTGGATTTTTAATTTCATGGCCTTCTTGCATAATAAGAAGAACATTACCTAACAATCTGCTTTTACGCATAAAAGCAACCGAATAAATTTTATCTGTTTTCAGTAATTTTCGCAAAGGTTTTACTGCTTGTTTTGGAAAACCTCCTTGAGTTAGTTCAGCGAGATCTATATCTACTTCTGAAATACCAGTTTTAGTTAATTTTCGTCTTGTTTTTTCCTTTACCTTAAATGTCATCCCCACTGGATTTCTACCAAGAAAATTAAGAACATTACCAATTCTCCTGCCCAGTCCCAAAACTGCTCGAACATGATAATCTATAGTAAGTTCATTAAATGAGGTTACAACTGTTATTGCTTTGCCAGCAAGTTCCCTCATTCTTTCAGCAATGTATTGATAAATATCTAACTCTGAAGAAAATCCTATGAAATCTGTTGCTGTTTGTGATAAAAATGTTAAATTTTGAACGTATTCTTGTTCTTCTTCTTTAGCCATTCTCTTCTCTGTTATATCTTGGAATATCGCTACACATGAACCCGGGACTGTTTGAAAAACTCTTACTTCATAAGAACCTGTGACTTTATCATCTGAATAATCAATATGCTCTGAGTCCCAAGATCCACCTTTCAAAGCTATCTGTTTGTATATTTTCGGTAATTCGGTATCTGCTGCCGATGGAAAGGCTTCCTCAATTGTTTTCCCAATTAAATTATTGTGTTTAATCTTTAATATTTCATCAGCAGAGGGATTTCCACCTTGGAAAATAAGTTGACCATTTTGATTCATGCTATAAATATGGATGCCCAAAGGTGTTGAGTTAATAATCTGTCTAAACCTTTCTTCACTATTCATCAATTCATCTTGAGCTTGGTTTCTTAGAATAGCAACAGAAGCTTGACTTGCAAAAGCTTCGATTAAATTTTTGTTCTTAAGTTCATGACCATTCTTTACAAGAATTAAAAGTCCACCTACAATTTGTTTACCTTTATTAAATGTAGTAGTATAAACCTTATCAATTTTCAAAAGATTATAGATTGCTTTACTAGCTCTCTTTGAAATTGCTCCCACGGAGATTTCACTCAAATCTCCTTCAACTAAAGTCAATTTGCCAAAAGGAGTCTTTTTCATAAATTCAACATTTAATTTAGCTTCAACTTTGTATGGATCTTTGCCAACTAGTTTTGCAATTGCTTTGTGTTGTTTTTTAATTCCCAGAAGCGATTTAATATTGAATATTTCTTTTTCTTTATCAAATGAAGCAGTTATAATATAAGCCTCACCCGCTAAATCTTTTATTTCCTCAGCAATATATTGGTAGATGTTTTTGGAAAATGTTTGTCCTACAAAATGCATTGCTGAATTCGAGAGAAATAGTAAATCATTTATTCTTTTTAATTGAACCTCTTCCATTAGTTTGCGAGAAGTTATATCTCGAACAACTCCTTGAACAAATTTCTTACCTCCAATTTTAATTAGTGAAGCTGATAATTCTCCGAATATTTTTTCTCCGTTTTTCTTTATCAGATGAACTTCTGCTTCAACGAAATTTGTTTTTTCGATTTGCTCAAATGCTGTTTTAGCTATCTTCTGCCCCTCTGCTGTGGTAAAATCAAGAAGATTCATATTTAGAATTTCTTCCTTGGAATAACCAAAAATTTCCGTAGTTCTTTCATTTATATTAAGAATATTTCCTTGTAAATCATAGAGAAAAACTGCATCGTTTGAATTATGAAAAAGACTACTATATTGTTCTGCGATTTCTCTTAATTCTTGTTCAGTTTTCTTTTCGTCAGTAATATCTCTAATTATTGTAATTGTTCGGACAGCACTCCCATTCTCAATAACTGGAATTTTTCTGGTTTCTGTTATTACGGGATGGTTATTTAACACATTAGTTTCTATAGTGGAAAGTGGTCTGCAGGTACTCATTACTTGTTGATATTCCTTCTTAATGTTTTCAGATAGAAACGGAAAGGCATCGAATATGTTTTTACCAATTATGTTTGAATCTACATTTAGCTCTTCTAACCATCTTGTTAAAGCACTGTTTAAAAGTACAATATCTAAATTCTCATCTACAACATGCAAAGGAATACCTAAAGAATTTATAGTAGATTCATATTGTTTCTCAGATGCAAGAATTATTGCTTCTGCATTAACTTGATCTGTAATATCTACACCTGAGCTTAAAACACCTACAACACGGTTATTATTATCTTTAATAACATTTGATTTCCAAGAGATAATTCTCTCTTTACCATTATTTGTGACTATTGGATTTTCATAAATTGTGGCTGAATCTATTCCTCCAAGTATTATATCTGTGAATCTCTGTCTAATTTTACTTTTCAATCTATTAGGAACAAAATCTTCTATCCAATCCTTTCCAACTATATCACTCTCTTCCAACCCTAGAATCTCGCAACCTCTCTTATTGATCATTTGAATTTTAGCAGTAGGATCTAAAACATTGATAATAACATCTACAACATCTAGATACGTTTGTGTTCTTTTTTGTTCGTCTAACAATTCAATATTGGTTTGTCGCTGCAAGTTAAATAATCTGGCATTCTGAATAGCAACAGCAGCTACATTTGCTAGAGCAGATAACAAATCAATATCTTGCTTTGAATATGCATTAAAATTGTAACTTTGTACTTCAATAACTCCGATTGTGTCTCCGCCAATCTTCATTGGGACGTAAACAGCTGATTTTGTATATTCGCCTTCATGATGAGTTTTCTTTTTAGTAATTGGGTCTTGTTTTACGACCCTACGCAAATCTGGCAGATAAAGATGATTTCCAGTTGTTATGACATTGCTTTGAATTTCACTCTCTTTGTGAGATAAAGGAGATGCTGGAAAAATTGTAATATCTAAAGTTTTTCCTTCTATAAGTGCAAATCCTGGAGAAATAGTTTGTTTTTCTTTATCATAAAATGAAACTACGAATGTATCAGCATCCATAATTGAATAAATGTGTTGGAAAATTGTCTTATAAATTTTATTTAAATCACGGGTCTCTCCAAGAGTGAGAGCAAGTTTATTAATAGAAATCTGTTGATCAAGGAGGTGTTTTCGTAATTTGTCAGCTTGTTTTTTCTCATATAATTTATCAATGAGATTATCAAGTTCATGGAATTGACTTGATTTTTCCCCACCTTTTTGAAGATAAAAATCAGCCCCAAGATTCAAAGCTTGAATTGCTACTTCTTCTCTTCCCTTCCCTGTAAAAACAATGAAAGGTATTTCATTGCCTGCATCTCTAACAATAGATAGAAACTCTAAACCATTCATCTCAGGCATTTGATAGTCAGAGATTATAACATCAAATTCTTGTTCTTTAATCATTTCTAGAGCTTGAATTGCAGATTCAACTGTTATTATATTGAATTTTTCATTCATTTTTTCTAGATAGAGTTTTGAAACTTCAAGCAAAGTTTCTTCGTCGTCAACTAGAAGTATTTTAATCTCCGGCACGATAAAACACCGTTTCAAGAATATTATTCTCTTTCTGGTTTCACTTTTCCACAATATTTTTGATATTATATTCTTTATTCTTAATGCAATCTCAATTACATCTAATCAAAAATATAAACGGAATATCAATAAGTCTTCGATAGCTGCAAAAGAATTCCTTATATTTCACTATTTTTTACTTTTTAGTTGATCTTCCCATTTTCTTACAAGGATCACTTTCTTGTTTTCGTAATCAATGTATTTGTGTTCATTTAACCAACTCACTGATTCGTGTATTACTTTTTTACCATCTGTGTATTTTGGTTCCCAATCCAGATCTTTCTTGATTTTTGAGATATCCAGAATTCTAGTATTGCCATATCGCATAACGCGATATCGAGTTAAAGTCGGTTTTCCAATACCTTTTCTTTTTGCAGATATTTCTTTCATCCATGCATATATCATGACTACCCACCGAGGATAATTAGGAATCTTAAAATCAGATTTTATTGCTTCCTTATGTACAAACCAATAGTCTTTTTGAGAAATATCAAAACTCTTTATATTGTAGGCATTGCCATTTGCTTCTTCTCTCATACCCAATGATATAATTGCTCGAGCAGCATCTCTAACATCAACTCCTGAGTAAAAGTTTTTACCTCCTCCAACCATTTTCACTTCTTCATCAAAAAAGGCTTGAACAACTCGAGGTGTTGTTAATGTATCACTTGGACCTAGAATCATGGGTAATCTAGCAACAGTAACAGGAAGATTGTGTTTCTTCTGATAATTCCAAGCAATTTGCTCAGAAACTTGTTTTGATTTATGATAATCATTTGTGGGATTAAATGGTTGATCCTCTTTCATTGGTTTAGGTTTAACCTTATACCCATACACTCCCCAAGTACTAACGAAGACAAATTTTTCTGCTGTTTTTTCTTTAACAAAAGCATCTAATAACGCTTCAGTTCCGTCTATGTTTACCTTTTGCAACATTTCTGACGAAACTTGATCTAGCACGACAGCACCGAGATGAAAAACTAATGATTTGCCCTTCACTGCTTTCTTTAAAGACTCATGATCAGTTAAATCTCCGATGACCAGTTCCACATCTAGTTTCTTCAAAGCATCAATATTGCTATTTTCTCGAACTAGAACAAATATGTCTTTCTTATCTATTCCCCATTCCTCTTTATTTTCTACTAGTTCTTTTACGAGATTTCCACCAACAAATCCAGAACCGCCTGTAATTAAAATTGCCATTTACAATTTTCACCGTTATCTCATGTTTGTGTAAATCTTGGAATAAGGGTTTTTAAAAATTTCCAGAAATAAACCTATCTGGAGAAGTTATAAGAATGAGAAAAATCAAACAATCTCGTCAGTTAAATACTTATATAAAAGAACACGAAATATAGTTAGGATAATAATTAATTGTTACATTTGTTGGTATGGAGGAAAAAGTTGTGTCTCAAAATGAAATTACCCCTGCGAGATTTGGTCTGCCAATACTAGATGCTGCTCTTGGAGGAGGAGTGCCTAGAGGATCAGTTATTTTACTTGAAGATGAAATCGGTGTAAATGCTGATCTTGTTGCTTTACACTTTCTAACAGAAGGATTGCGTGGGGGAGAAACTGGCTATGTTCTGAGCACAGAGCACCCCTACAAATATTATGTCGATAATTTACGAACCCTAGGTGTGAATGCTGAAATTCTTCTTGAAACAGAAAGAATGGTCTTTATTGATGCATTTACCAATCCTTACGGTTATTCAGATATACGGTCCGAGTTCAAGAATGTAGTAAATAACCTTACTCAACCTCGAGCAATAAGTGAATCAATTAGAAGAGCATTATTGCATACCCAAACTCAGAATATTCCCTGTAGAGGTCTTATAGACAGTGCTTCTGCAATTTTACTTGCAAGTGAGAATGTGAGAACTGCTTTGTCTTTCGTACAGAATCGAATTGCTTCAAACAAAGAAGATGGAACTGTAACAATAATGACCTTGCATCGTGATATTCACTCTGATCATGATTTACGAGCACTTGAGCATTTAGTGGATGGAGTAATTACCATTACCCTTGGTGACGAAACTTATAGTACAGTTAAAATCGTGAAAATGAGAGGATCTTACACCTATAGTAAGAAACCTATGGCAATGACCGTTTCTGCTGGACAATTATCGATCATGGAAATGCAATAAGAGAAATTTGTTTGGGAATTAATTCCCACTTTTATATTTTTTTAAAAATAGCAGTATTACTTTTTTGAGACTAATTTAACTTTACACTTACTAATCAAGTAAAAGTTGCCAAACATAGCCTATTTTTGATAGTTGACCAACTATCCATCCTTGTTCTTGAAGCTTTTTTAGTGCTCGATAAACACTATCTGCTGAAGCACAAGTGACACATTCTTGTTCATACTCAGGTGTTAAAGCAAGTTCAACAACACGTTTTGTGGGTATATGATTCTCTCTTGTTAAAATTGTGTAGACACAGATGAGACGTTTATCCTCAACTGTTTCATAGAGTTTTGCCAAATTTTCTTGCAATATATTTGGTTCTGTAGTATAAGACCCGTTTGGATTCACCAATGTTGACATCTCGAATTTAAATTATTCAGTAATTAATAATTGCCATCGATAGCCACCTTTTCCCAATGAGGATTTGACATAACCATGCTTTTCCAATTTTTTAATAGCTCGTAGAAATGCATCGCCTGAAACACAACCAGTGCAGATTGCTTCGAATTCCGGAGAAACTGCATAATCTAGAATTTTCTTAGAAGAAATATTGTTCTCTTTCTTTAGGATTTGATAGATGCAGTTTGCGTCTTCTCCGAGTACGATGTTCTCTGTCATTTTTTCTTGAAACCTGTCTTTAAATTAAAAATCTTTTAATTGTTTAAATCAAGTTTAGATTCTTACATTTAAATCCATCTGTAAGCATCAAAATATCACTGGTAAAAACAAGTATGACTGTTTTCCTTTAATAATTTAATCTAAAGAAGAATTCATATACTCATGAAAAAGATTGAGTTTGTGAATTATATTTGTGGTATTTTGGGATATTATATGCTGTAGGAAACATGATTCTCTCTGGTATAGCAGCTGTAATATATAAATCACAAACCGACAAAATAAAACCTATTGCAATGGTTTTGATTCAAACATTAACTTCTGCCATTTCCTTTCTGATTCTTACTGCAATTATGGGCGATTTTCTGGATATGTTTCGCATTCCATGGATGGCTTTTCTCCCTTTATTATCCGCCGCAATTATGGGAATAATAATAGGAAATTTCATGTATCTAACTAGTTTGCAATACGTAGGATTAACAATTACATATCCAATAGCTATGACTTATCCCCTCCTAACATATATTTATGAAATCATTATTTTTGATGCTGTATTTGATTGGTTGAAATTTTTAGGTATAATGCTTATAATAGGTGGAGTTGTGATGATTTCATTCTCACAAGTAAACGAAGATACTCCTGAAAAAAATGTATTGCCAAACACAAAATCAATTTCTGATGTAGATGACACAAGTGAATCTATTCTATTAAATTCAAAAACTGAACAATCAGAACCAAAAATTTTGGAAGAAACAGAGAAATTAGAAAAAGCTGGTAGAAAGTTCTCGCAATTGCTTGCAAACAAAAAAATCTTGGGCATCATTCTTGCATTATTGGCAACAGTAACCTGGGCAACAGGGACTACTCTAATTAAAGTTGGATTAGATAGGACAGATATTGACATCATTCCAATCAGTGGCGCTCGAATGACTTTGTTGCTACCTATAACATTTACCTTGTTTCTAGCTACTAAGAAAAAAACTAATCACTACAAGTTTTCTTGGAAAGCAACTTCATTTCTAATTTTAGGAGCCCTCATAGGTTTGTTTGCATCCAATATTTTCTATCTGAAATCAATAGAAATTTTAGAAGGAACTTCTATTCCTGCTGCAATCGCAGCTTCTGGACCTCTGATTACAATACCCTTATCAATATTATTCCTGAAAGAAAAAGTAGATTGGAAGATCTTACTTGGAACATTATTAACTATTGGTGGTATAGTTCTAGTAATTTTAAATATCTCAGAATTCCTTATCTGATATGAATCTATTAATCACTATAAATGAGTAAGTTTGCAATGTCCAACATAGAACAAAATCGCAAAATTGCAGAAGAAAAGCAAGATGAAATTATTCCACAGGAAAACTTTGCCACTAGTCTTTCAAATGAAATTATAGCTCACTCCCAAAAAGATGATATGGAGAAGATGGAGTTACTTCTAACAGAATTAAAGAATCTTCTTGTTAAATTCCCGAAATCAAAACATATTCAGAAAACTTATGGAAGTACCCTTCTGAATATCCTGCCTGTGTTTTTTGCTCATGCAACACAAACAGATGTTAAAAGTAAAATCAATTCCCTAAGAGAATTAGCCATACAATATGAAAGTATGACCTTAATTGAAATATTGGCTATGATTTTAGTAAATGCCATTTATGATTTTAGCTTGATTAATAAATCGGGATCAATACAAGAATTTTCATTAGAATTATCTGATCTTAGCAGAAAATATCCTAAGAATGATACGATTCAAACTGCTGGTGCTAAAGGAATGGTGAATTCTACTATGTTCTTTGTTCAGAATAATGATTTACAAGCTGCAAAGAAACATTATCGGATTCTACAAAGAATTTTGCTATCTAATCCTGATAAAGAAATGGTTGATTCCTTTCAATTAATACAATTAGGAAAATATTTCGAAGATAAATAATAACCTTCTTTTTTAAAAAAAACCAATTATTACTCCAAAACAATCATTTGAAATCCAATGGTAAATATTACTAGATTAATTGAAACTCTTGTTCTCGCACCATTTGAGGAATAAACCTCTATTGGTCCGGTTCCGGTATTAATTGTAATTCTGAAATCATCACCTGAAGTGGTAATTGGGTCACCATTTACAGGGAAACCAAATAAAGTTGGATTAACCTCAATATCAGTTTTATTTATTATCAAATGATACGAGCCAGAACTCAATCCTACTAAAGAATCAACTGCATTGAAATTTACAGCGATTACAGAAACATCGATTACTCCTCCTACACCTGTATCTCTTATTAATAGTTGTAATCTATACCAGAGTTCAAGCTGATATGTTTCTGAATTTGTTCGTTCTAAAACCATTGTTGCTGGATCAATTGAACCATCTTGAGTTACTGCAGGTGGGAAAAATGCTCCACCCTTAATGTACTCTTGTGAGTTTTCCGGCATAATTCCAATCTCGCTTGGTATAGATAACCTAGCTATTCCATATTCTAATCCTGGAATTGGTAGATACATTGCTCCGTCAATAAAGGCACGAAAATTAAGCCCCATAGAACTAAATCCTAATGATCCATCAAATGCATCAACAGGTAGTAATCTAGCTGAACCTAATCCATCATAAAACATAGATTGAGTGGCTGCATCAACTTTAGTTAAGAATAAGGTGGAAGCATATATTGAAGCAGTTGTACTCGCACGATCTATAGTTGGAATCAAATACGAATAAGTTAATGCTACTGAAGTAATCATTATACTAGTAATTAATAACGTAGAAATAATATTAGAAACGCCAGATTTATTCTTTCTAATTTTCTTCAATAACATCAAATCACCAACAACAATTGTATAAGTGGTTCTATCTATTTATTTTATTTTCTAGGTTAAAATCTTTCTGTATGGTAGAAAAACAAGTACTTGATGAGATATTAAAGGAGTGTTACAAATTTCATCAAATCTTCACCTGAGGATAATCTATCACCTATAGCATCAATTCCTGATTTCTTTAATTGCTTAAAGAAAGGTTTCGCAAGAACAAATGCAAATGAATCAAATAATAATGAACCATCTTCAACAGTGATTCCTTTTTTTCTTGCTTCATAGGCTTCCACAGCGTTTCCCATGAGATTACCTAAAGTGATTATTTGTATATAGACAAGAACATCTCTTGCTTTTTGAAGACCATAATAGTTGACAAGCTTCTCTTTCTCTTTTTTAGTTGGATTATTATTACTTCTCGCACAATGTTTCGCAAAATTCAAAGCTACTATTTCATCTTCTTTGCATGATTCGAACGAATTGTCAAATATTGAAATAATTTCTGCTTCGTAAGCCCCACTCTTAAGAGCTGCTCCTGAATGACCGTATGAACAATAAATGCAATTATTGATCGAAGTAACAGATAACATGATTCGTTCAGCAAATTGCCTGCTAATTCGGTTACTTGTGAAAGTTTCTTTTACTTGTTGGAAATTAGCGATGAGCTGTTTGATATCCTTAAAGAGACTTTGAAATGTATATCTTCTCTTATGGAAAGTATTAATCGAAGCCATACTTTACCTTACTTCAGAGTATATTAAAATAATACTCCTTAGAAAGGATGAATTTTTCCTTTTAGAGCTTTACAATTTATCATGTCTATTATCGAAACAAAGATCGTTATGTTAGAAAACAGATATAATTTAAAGATACTTTGCGACCATCATTCACAATGGAAAAAGAGAATCTATTCTCACATTAATGAGAAACAATAAATAGTTCTCTTATCTATCTTTAGATATTGTTGATGGTTTGGTTATAAGAATGAAAAAACAAGCACGTATTTTCTTTGTTTTGTTAATTATTACATCTATATTTTGTTCTTCATCTGTAAAACAAGTAAAAGGTCTAACGTACGAATTTACCTTTGAAGAAAAGACCCATATTGAATCTACAGGGGGAGACACTTTTATGTGTGAAGTTTACGATGATTTGGCAATAATCATAGATATGGATGGTGGTTTACTAACGTATAATATAAGCAATCCAGCTACTCCTGTGCATTTGGACACTTTCTATGATGGTGGCATTCCACATGATTTCTTTGTAGAAGACGACCTTCTATATCTTGCTGATCATCATCAAGGACTCGAAATATACAACATTAGTAACCCTAGTAATTTAGTAAAACTTGGTCAAATTGCAGATCTTGGTGATGGAGAGACAGATGGAGTATTTGTTTGCGATAATATTGCATATACTGCAGAGTGGCATGATTCGACTTGGGACTGGAGTTTGGTATTAATAAATGTAACAAATCCTAGCACTCCTGTAAAAATCTCAGAGTATGTAGACGGAGATAATGAATTTCACAGATTTTATGTAGAAAATGAAATTTGCTATGCATCATGTCTAACAAGCGGTTTCAAGATTCTTAATGTCACAAATCCCAATAGTATTGTGGAAATTGGAGTTTTTAACAATGGTGGTTATAACTATGACTTGATTATACAAGACAACATTGCTTGGGTTACAAGTGGGGAACTAGAAATTCTGAATTTGACTGACCTAAGTAATCCTACGTTAATTAACAGTTATTCTTCGGTAAATTCCATTTTCGACTTAGAAATCAAAGATGACTTGGCATTTGTAGTTGTGTTTCAAAATGGTGTTGAAGTAGTAAACATTAGTTCATTTGATGATCTTGAAAAAATAGGTGAATATAACGATAATCTAGTAAGTAATCTTGTCGTTACCAGTAACTTACTCTATGTTTCAATGCATGGGAATGGATTCAAAATATTTGAGTATCAACTTTCAGAGGTTACAGAAACAGCTAATATGTTTGGGATTACAATTATATTCACAAGTCTAGCAACAATATCGTTGTTAATTCTTATTAAACGAAAGAAAAACTAATAATGCTTAGATATTAGATTGTCTTTTACTCCTCTATTTTGGAAAGTGTTAACCGATGTCATACTTTACCAATCTTCATAGAATATTAAAAGAATACTACTTAGAATAGTTATTATTTTTCTTCAAGTTGTTTAGAATTTAACATATTTTATATAATGATTCACCCAAATAATAAGTAGAAGATAGTATTAGTTAGGGGGAATTACATGAAAGAAAGAACTCAACTAGAGATAGCATGTGCGGAAATTGTTGGTGATGAGACAAATCAATACTACGATATCCTTTCAGAAATGTTGATAATGAATCCTCATTTATTAAAGAAAGATGATACTAGACTTTCTGCTCAATTTACTTCTATACTTTTCAGTGAAGAAGTTGAAGACAAAGCTCATCTTATCTGTAGTATTATTGAAACAATTGATAATAAATCAGAGGATAAATATGTAAAACAAGCTAAGCTCTTGTTAGAAATCGATCCTGTTCTTGAAATTACAAAACAAATTGTTGATAAACTCAAAACATTTCCAAATCCAAATTATTCGGAAATAATGAGAAAAGTGAATATTCATAAAGATGAAGTAAGAATAATTCGAAGAGGATTTGTATATCATAAAAGACGTGTCTAATTCAAAGATATTTTGCTACCATCATTCCGTAGTATGTAGGAGCTGACCTACTTGTTACTTCGGGTTTCAATTTCTTCTTCTCCAGCATTCCTTGAAGCATAACAAAACCAATGTAGCCGCAACAAAGTGCTTCTCCTAGTTTTGGAACTGCTTTCTTTACGAGTAATTTTGAATCTAAAGACCCAGCCCATTCTTCCATAAGAGCATCAAAAGGCGCAGCATCTTCAGAGAAACCGTAAGGACCGTCTTTATCATGAGTATGGCCCATGTCAGCACTTATAATAATAACAACATTTTTCTTCAATTTTTCAAAGAAAAGTCGAAGATCATTACCTAAGCATAATGTTTCCGGAATTAATTCTTCTGTTTGATCATGCCTACGTAAGGGTTGTGAAAGAAGAACGTATTTGGGTTTTGAAGAGATTTTTCTGAGGAACCATAATGGAACCGCATCCCCCCATCTTAGATTTACTTCAACACCTGGAGTGTATGCAGCTATTCCAGTAACAGCTGTTTCTTTTTCCAGAAGATAATCAAGTAATTTATTCGAAATCTCTTGATCAATATCAATTTTAACAGTATAATTCTGATATTCATTCTCCCACTCACAAGATGCGATAGCTCCTTTATTCAAGCAAATACCAAAATCATTTGACAAAGCAATACCATGTGGAGACGTCATGAAAATTAAATCAGGTTTTAGTTTCTCTATTGCTTTAGTAGCATCAATCATTGCTTTGTGAAGATCTTTGGCTTCTTTCGGAAGTCCCTTTTTCTTTGGGTCAAGTATCATTGACCCATGTGGTAGAATAAATGCCCCAACAATAACCATTTGACTATCCTCTGAAAATGAATGAGGATATAAAACTAGATTCACTTCATTTATTTAGTTTTTCGTCGAGAGTATCATCTAAAAAAATTGAGATTTAAACATAACGAGAATAAAAAAAAGTAAAATAGGATAAAGAA
>JAGMDP010000158.1 GCA_023128635.1 Candidatus Heimdallarchaeota archaeon
GCAGATATGTCTCATCTTGGGATGGTGCACCTAAAACAACTATCCCTTATGTAACTCCACCTCCACAACCTACTTATTCACAACCTCCTCCCCCTCCACCACAAAAGCAAGCTGATGAGATATTTTGCAACACTTGTGGTGCGTTAAGTAAGAAAGTTGAAACATTCTGTCGTAATTGTGGTGCAGCACTCCAGAAGTAAAACCACATATTACTTCTTTTTTCTTATTCATTTAGAATATAATATAAATCAAGATAGTAATTATTCCTTATTGGTAAAATTCCGAAGGTGAGTTTTAATTGAAAGTTAAATTTCTGGGAGTCATTTCAATAATTTTTGGGATTATAATTTTCTTACAACCTCTTTGTTTTTCTACTGCACAAAAATCTACTGAGCAAGATAGGTTGCATACAAATGCTGATGCGATTATAGCAGATCACACAATTGTCAATCGAGTTATGTATGATTTAGTTCCGGAATCAGCTATAAATCACTCTAAAGAAAATCTTCACATTGCATATGGTCACACATCTCATGGGAGCCAAATCATAACTGGCATGAATGATCTCTCAGATTTTAAAGAGGGCAAAGGTGGCACAGTTGGACTGTATGATTGGAATGAAGGAGGAACTGGAGGAGCACTTGATATTGATGATGGTTTTGTAGGAGGAGATTTAGGTAATCCTGATAGAGTTACTTGGGCTTCACTAACTGAAGTTTATCTAGATAATGTTGCTAATTCCGATGTCAATGTTGTTATGTGGTCTTGGTGTGGGCAAGCCTCAGATGCAACTGAAGAGGATATCAATACATATACCTCATTGATGAATGATTTAGAAAATGACTATCCCAGCGTCCAATTCGTGTATATGACTGGTCATGTTGATGGTTCCGGTTTAGAGGGCAACCTCCACATTCGTAATGAACAAATCAGGGAGTATTGTCATACTAACGGTAAAATTCTCTTTGATTTTGCAGATATTGAATCGTACGATCCTCATGGCAATTATTTTGGTGATAAGTACTGCACAGATAATTGTGATTATGATTCAAATAATGACACCAATCCCACTAATGACGGTGCAAATTGGGCTTTAGAATGGCAAGGTACTCATCCAGAAGATTGGTATGATTGTACCTCTGCACATAGTCAACCATTAAATGCTAATATGAAAGCTTATGCTGCATGGTGGCTATGGGCCACTTTGGCAGGATGGGTTGATCCTGATACAACTCCCACTACCCCAGGGTATACTCCAACAAATACTTCGGGCTTAGGTTTGAGTTTAACTTTCAGTTTGATTATATCCTCACTTATTGCTTTAGTTGTTGTTAGAACAAGTTATCGTAAAAACAGAATTTTCTAGTTGCAATCTACTACGAACAGATATAAAATGCAATTAGAAAAATTTTAGTTCATTTTCTAAGAAAAATTTTTATGTGAATTAATTACTTGAGAAGTGGTGAATAAATTAGTGTCTGCAGAAAATGAAACCAATAATAAAGAAAATCAAGCAGAAATTTTGGTGAATGGTGATTCACCCACTATTGAACAGGAAGACCGTAAGCTTGGATTTTTTGAGAAATTCCTTGCACTTTGGGTAGTTCTTTGTATGGGCATTGGTATTTTACTATCTCGTTATGTACCAATAATTGGCGAAACACTAAACAATTTAAATTTACTTGAAACGTGGAGAGATGGGATTGGCATCAATATACCTATAGGTATTTGTTTATTTTTTATGATGTATCCGGCTATGTTGAATCTTCAATTCAAAGAAGTAAAAAAACTCGGTAAAAACCCATTACCAATAATAATTGCATTAGTATCTAATTGGATAATTGCTCCATTAGTTGCTGCAGGTTTAGCCTATCTAATTCTTCCAGGCTACCCCGATTTAATTATTGCAGTTATCTTGTTAGGATCAAGTCCTTGTACTGCTATGGTTTTAGTTTGGGGATCACTTGCTAATGGTAATCAGGAACAAAATGTGATAAACACAAGTATTAACACTATATCAATTATGTTTCTCTTCGTCCCTATTGTATCATTATTGGCTGGAATAGGAAGTTTAACCATTGATAAATTAATGTTGTTCATCACAGTAACTATTTTTATTGGCGCCCCATTAATTCTCGGACTTTTAAGTAAATTTCTCTTGGTGAAAGCAAAAGGGAAGGAATGGTTTGATAATAAGTATCGACCAGTTGTTGGTAAAATTTCAATAGTCGCTCTTCTCAGCACATTGATTATTCTCTTTTCAATCAATGGTAGTTTACTAATTAATAATCCTTTAGAATTACTGTTAGTCTCTGCACCACTCCTACTCGGTTTTATCATTGTTGTAGGATTAAATCTTTTAATTACAAAATTATTCCGACTTCAATACCGTGAAGCAATTATTACAACGATAATTGGCAGCTCGAGTCATTTTGAAATCGCTATAGCAACTGCTCTTGGTATTAGTTCATTAGCTGCTCTTGGTACAACTATGGGGCTTTTCTGGGAAGTACCGATTATGCTTGGATTAATTTATCTGGGCAAGTATCTAAATAAGAAAGGATTTTGGAAAGGTCGAAAGAAGGA
>JAGMDP010000159.1 GCA_023128635.1 Candidatus Heimdallarchaeota archaeon
TGGCAGACTTTTTTATAGGAGAGGCACTCCAAGGCAAAGGAAATGAACTTGCCCATGTGGATTTAATGATTGGTGATAAGGATGGACCGGTTGGACATGCTTTCGCTAATGGGATGACTCAGTTATCACAAGGTCATACTCCGCTTTTAGCATTAATCAAACCAAATCTAACCCCACATCCACGAACATTGATTGTTCCGAAAGTAACAATTGACAGTCTCGATCAAGCCGAAAAAATATTCGGACCAGCACAAATGGCAGTAGCAAAAGCAGTCGCAGATGCTGCTGAAGAAGGGGATATTCCTCAAAGTAAGATTTTTGAATACGTAGTAATTGTGAGCGTTTACATTCATCCAAAAGCAGAAGACGAATCAAAAATCTACTACTATAACTATGGTGCTACTAGACTTGCTATTAAAAGAGCTTTAAGCAATTATCCTTCCATGAAGAAACTGATTGCAGAAAAGGACAGAGCAAAACACCCAGTTATGAAATTCAGACCACAAACACTCTGGGATCCACCATATTTGCAGGTTGCATTAGACGTAGGCTCATTATCAGCTGCTGTTAAAATTGTTGAACAACTACCAAAATCAGATAGAGTAATCATTGAAATTGGTACTCCATACATCAAAAAGTACGGTATTGAAGAAACAGTTGGCAGGATGAGAACTTTGAAACCTGGAGCTTATATCATTGCAGATATGAAAACCATGGATGTCGGAAGAGCAGAAGTAAATGCTGCGGCCGATGCAACAGCTAACGCTGTAGTAGTTTCTGGAATTGCTCCCACCGCAACAATCGCGGAATTCATCAGAGCTTGCAAGAAAAGAGGTGTTCACGCATGGGTGGATTCATTGAATACCAAACAATCAGATTTACTCGCATCACTTCAAGGACTAAAGGAGAAACCAAAAGTTGTTATCCTTCATAGGGGAATAGATCAAGAAGACGCCCAAAAAGAAGGGGCAACTAAAAAAGAAGGTACTTCCGCTAGTCGTTCTGTCTGGGGAGATATTAAACAAATTAAAAAGATAACAGGTGGACTTGCAGCAGTAGCAGGCGGCCTTAAACCAGGCAAACCATTAGCTGATGCCCTAAAAGCAGGGGCTGACATCGTCATCGTTGGAAGATACATCTATCGTTCAAGTGACCCACACAGAGCTGCAATGAGATTCCTCGATGAAATGGAAATCGAAGCAGACACAATGCGATTATTCGATAAATTGGATTATTAGAGGAGCAAATTTTAAGCTCCTTTTTTCTATATTTTTTTATCCTTCCAGATTATTCTCTTCACTTTTTACTTGATTTTCATAGACTAACGTACTAATTGATTTTCTGAACTGAATGAATCTTATTATTCCGAAAACTAGAACAACAAAACTTATTGTTATCAATATCCAACCAATTACTATAATTGGTATTGATTCTTCAAATAATTTAATTAGACCAATACCACCTGCTCCAAATGCTAGAGCAGTTCTAACATAAGCTAAAAAAGTTCTTTCATTTGCTTGTGCGGTTCTATCTGCTGCGAGATGATCTCGTATAATCATTTTTTCAGGATCTACTTTGTACTGCTTTTTAGGCATTGTGAATCACTCTAATTATCTTTAGTTACTGTCATCTTATCAAAATTCCTTTTAAATTAAAGGATTTATTATCTAAAGAATTTTTACTTTGAAGTAAGGTTTCCATAAGAAAAGTAGGGCAGTTAAAAATTAACATGATTGTGTTAATATTTCGGTTGTTTTCCTCAAATAAAAAATAACAATTATCAGATTAGTGTTATTGATACGTTCTTTAAATATGGTGCCCAATATAAAAATGGCGAAAAGAAAGCCTCCGAAAAGACTCCAACAACTCGGGATTGATATTGTTGTTGTGGGGATTTCCGAAGGAAAAAGACTACAAAAGAAAATTGCAGTACTCTCAATCCGTATGGGTCTGCAAGACGCTTGATATAGTCGTCTTTTCGCCACTTTTTACTTTGGTAAAAATAATTTTTGAAAGATTATTGTTTGATCATTTTCTGCAATTCTTTAAAGCTTAAGCAGTTAAGGATATGTTTCTTCTCACACCAACTTCTTCGGGCGACATTTATTCCCCATTGCATGAAATTATAATCCTTGACATAGTGGGCATCAGTTCCTATGTAAATCGGTGCTTTCTCTTTCAAATCAAAAACTAGATGATCATCTATATCTTGTCTATCTGGTTGACCATTTATTTCCAGCCAAGTATTTGTTTGAGTGCATTTTTTAGCGATTTTCGAGAAATTTAAACCGTAATCTGCTCTCTTACTAAACATTCTTCCTGTTGGATGTCCTATAGCATTTACGTATTCATTATCTAAAGCAGTGAGTATTCTTTGAGTCATTTCTTCTTCAGGTAAATTGAAATGGGAGTGAATGGCAGCAATTACGAAGTCCATATCCTT
>JAGMDP010000016.1 GCA_023128635.1 Candidatus Heimdallarchaeota archaeon
AAGATGAATGAAGCCAAAGCTGCTAATGAGCTAAAAGATCGTATAAAAAACGTTTATAGAAGTTTATTATGGATGCATCAAATTTAGCTGAAACATTAGCTATTTGATGTTCTTCCATGTAATTTTTATTTTTATATGCACTCACTTACAGTATTTTTTTATTCAAAAAAACAACCAATTAGCTAATATATCATAAAAGCTTAATTGCATTTTGTAGAGTTACTTTGTTGTGAAAAAAATGGCATTAACAATTAGTAATCTCCCTTTAGCATTTCTTTTCGCAATTGCATTTGCACTTGGGATATTTCTAGTTGCTTTCATATTCATCTTATTAAGAAAACCCTTCAGGAAAAAAGCGAAGGATGAAGAAGCAAAAAAGCTCGAAACAAAAACTGTGTCCATTAAAGCGAGAGGTAAACATCTAAATCGTTTTTTAATATATGCTATGTATATTGTTGTTTTTTGTATAATTGCTGTTTTCCTTATGCTGTCATTTTTCACAATTAATGATATAGTTACTTTAAGTGATATATGGCCATTCATTTTTGTTGTTGTTGTTTTAATCTTTTGCAGTCTTGTTATTGTTGAAAGAGTTAAAACAGAGAGCAAGAGAACTGTGCAGAGAGATATGCGTAGATTGTGAAGAAGGAGAATAAGTAAATGTCCAATGATGAACACCCCAAGAAAAGAATCGATCAGTGGTTTGTTCGAGGGATTGGTATAGTTATTGCGGGCATTTTTCTCACTGTCATGACTTTTACCCTATTGGATTTACAACAAGGTTTGTTCTTTACTGAAGGACCACAATCTGCAGGTTTAGATTACATTCTTTTAATAAAGCAAATTGGTCAATATCTTTGGACATTTCGTGTACTAGATTTAATATTAATTTTAATCATTTTAGTTTTAATTGTAATTTCAACTTCTTATCTGCTGAATTTCAAAACACAAGTAATAAGAAAAAGTCAAGATAGAGGAAGGTATAGATAATGCTTGATTGGACTTCTTTCTTTCCTTATACTCTTATTGCTTCTTTAGTGCTCTTTGCTATAGGTATATATGGAATCGTTACTTGTAAGAAATTTTTACGTGCCGTTTTTGGTATAGAAATTTTATTATTGACTGCTAATTTATTGCTCTTATCATTTGGTTTAGGTAGTAGTGAAGAAACTTCTTTATTATCTGATCCTTTTGCACAAACTCTCTCTTTAATGATAATCGCAGTAAGCGCAGTTTTTCTTATACTTGGTGCTTCAATAAACAAACTTTTACAAGAAAACAATGATGAGATTTTAGAATTCAATTTTGCAGCCGAAGATATCCCCTCAAAAAAAGCAGAAGAACAAGAAGAGCAAATAAAATCAGCTGATACAACTAAGGAGGACGAGGAAGAATGAGTGGATTACTTTTAGCAGCACTTTTAATCATTATTCCCGCTGCTGGAACCTTAATAGGTTTGTTTCTTTCTCAACTCGAAGATTCTGTGGCAGCAGAAGGTAAAACCCGCGATTGGATGTTATTTATATTGATCTTTTTACCTACTGCAGTTATTTCCATAGTTTTGCTTACATATCTCAGGAGTAATAGTTCTTTCTCAATAGAGTGGCTACCTGGCATTGAGATTGGTTTGCATTTAAACAGAACCTCCATCATTTTTGCTTGTATATTTGCAAACTTCAGTGCTTTAATTGCTCTTTATTCTATTTCATTTATGTCGTTTGATAGGTATCGATCACAATACTGGTTCTTCTATCAATTAACATTAGCTGCAATGATGATGGGAATATTCTCAAATAATCTCTTCTGGTTATTTGGTGGATTTGAGGTTGCATCAATTGGAGCTTTCTTTTTAATTTCTCATTGGCATCGTAAATCTGGAGAGGAAGGTCAGAAAGCAGGGAAAGCAGCTATTCGTTACTTAATTATTAGTATCTGTGGTGACATCTTTCTCCTTATTGGTTTTGGATTAATCTTGGTAGCTTTCAACACTTCAATTTTAGGCGAGCTATTCGACAAATGGGTAGCTGTACCGGTTAAAATTATAGGACGATCAAGTACTTCCACTAGATCAATTATCACATTTTTCTTAGTTTTTGGAGCATTAATTAAATCAGCTCAAATACCAATTTTGTTGTGGCCATTAGGTGGCAAAAGTAAAGATTATGATTTAGCGAAATCTCCAATAACTGTTGCAGCATTTTTGGTTGCAGTTACAGTTGGTAATATTGGCTTGTTTATTTTGAGCGTTTTTCATCCAATCTTTTCTACAACCCTTACTGAAATTGGAACCGGGGTATCTCTTTTTAGTTCTATGCCATTCATTCTCGTAGGATGGTTTGCAATTTTAACACTTATTATTGCCATAGCGTTAATGTTAACATCAGATAATATCAATCGGATAGCGGTATCTGCTGCATTAGCTCAACTCAGTTTTTCATTCATTGGTTATAGTGCAGGAAATTCAATAGGTTATGCTTCATCAATTTTTCATCTAGTAACTAGTATACCTGCTAGTATAGCAATTTTTGTTCTCATGGGGATGATAATAGAATCAATTCGAATAAGGGATACATCGCGCCTTGGAGGATTAAAAAATAAATATCCATCGTTATTCATATTTGGTTTGATAGCAATTCTAAGTTATTCAGGATTCTTTCCATTTGGAACTCATTTCAGTCTAGATATGATTTTTCAAGCACTTCTCATAAGTAGCATTCCATCCAGTAAGGCTATTCTCGCGATTAGTTTTATCTGTTCTATTTTACTTATTTTTGCTATAACAAAACCATTCTTGAAGCTATTTAATGGGAAATTTGAAGGAGATTTATCGACTCGTCAATTAAAAAGAAACTCAATTTCTGTGGGATTAATTGCTCTAGTAGCGACTGCTCTATCAGGTTTCTTATTAATATTCATAGGATATCCAAATCCGAAGTTTGTTTCACTCTTACTTGATCAAAATGTTTCTTTGGGTTATGATTCACCTTTATTTAGCAATTGGCTTGTGTCAATATTGTATTTAATTTTAGGAATTGGTGTTTTCATTTCAACTATGATTTTATATCGTGATGGAAAAGCCGTTGTGTTAGATAAAATTAGAAACACGAAATTTGTAAGCTCAACTAGGAAATTTTTGGCAAATGGAATGTACCTTGATAATGTATATGAAGCGTTTGTTTTCCAACCAATTAATTTCTTAAGTAAATTCTTTGCTTGGACTCGAATAAAAGCACCTTTTGCTAGTATTATTTGGGCTGTACTAGCTTTCGCACTACTAGTATCAATATTCGCAGTGTTAGGAGGAGGAATGTAATCATGGCGGAAATTTTGATTAACTTCACTATGATTTTCCTTGTTATCCTTCCATTCACTATGGCAATTATTATATTTGGCTTCAAAAAGTGGTTAAAGAATTTTGCAGGTGAAATTGGAGCAGCTACAATGATTGCTGTTGTAGCATTAACTGCGGTATTAAATTATGCCTTAAAATCAAATCCTTTAACAAATATCCTATATGGAATTTATAACACTTCACAAGGAATAGATTATGGTCCACCTCTTGGTGTGCAATTAAGAATTGATGGATTCACAAGCTGGTTCCTTTTATGCATTAATATTGTAATAGTATTCATTTTCATATATGAATCAATAAAACAAAGAGAGAAACCAGAAGGACCTATTCATATAAGTCTGCTTCTTTTCTTAACAGCAGGGATAAATGGAGTAATGATTGCTAATGACTTCTTTACTTTATTTTTGAGTTGGGTAATTATTGGGTTTACTGTCATTTCACTAATTACTTTTAGGCGACGCGCAATTGATCTAAAAGAAGGTGGGGTTAGATCATACATATTAATTGGTCTAAGTATTTCATTCTTGCTTCTTGCTGTGGTTTTATGCTATGGTGTCTTTGGCACTTTGAATTTTGATGTAATTAAAAACGATGATACAATATTGTCTTCTTCTCGAATACAAAACCTAAGTCTAGTTCTCTATACAATTATAGCTCTTGTTATTGTTGGTTTTGGATTATTTGCTAATATTTTCTTACTTAATCTGTGGATGCCTAAAGCCATCGAGCATTCTCCTGCTAGTACTCAAGTATTCACAACAGGTATTACAAGCAGTATTGCTTTGCTTTCTATTTTCAAGGTGCTATTTTCCTTCTTTAATCCCGAAAGTTTTGTAGGAATAGCTTATCCTCAAGTATTAGCGGTCATAGGTATTCTTACTGCATTAGAAGGAGCACTTCTTATTATCTATCAAGTAACTAGAAAAGATGAAGACAAAGCAAGTTTAACGAAAATTATAATCTATTCTGCAATAGTAAACATAGGAATTGCACTTACTGGAATTTCATTAGGTGGTTTCACTGTTGAGGTAGGAAGCGGAGGTATCTTTAGTTTGAGTGACATTATTGGGTACAGTGCTCTGCAATTAATTAATTTAGCAATAACTATGTTTCTAACTCTTACTGCGAAAGAAAGATTGGTTTCAAAGAGAGGGAGCGAAAAATTATTTGCTTTAAGAGGTTCAGTAAAAGATTTTCCATTGACTGTTTTCATGTTAATTATTGGTTTATCCTCAACTATTGGTTTGTTACCTACATTTGGCGGAGTAAATGTCTACATGCTTGTTTTCTCTTTGATACAATTGAATTTTATTGGATATGCCATTTTCATAGTCCTTATTCTAGTACTATTGTTAATTGGTTATCTAATTGTATTCAAATTCCTAATATTCGACAAACCAACAAAAGAAACAAGTTTTGGTAGTGGTGGTATTAGTCAGGATTTCTCACTGCATACATTCCTAGGACTCATAATAGCTATTGGACTAATTGTATTTGGTCTGGTACCATCCATTATTAGTAACTCTATTCTAGAAAACATTAGCTTAATGCTACCTTAGAAGAACTCTCAGAACACAAAAATATGATAAGGGAATGATACCAGAATTCTTATAGAATAATTAGAAAAGTAGCAATGCTATTTATTTGCTGAAAATCGTAAGTAATTATAGAGAATATTGTTGTGATAAAAAATTGGAAATAATTGCCTCCGATGAAATGAAAGCATATTTTCAAAAATTGGAAGACGAAGTTATAGATCTCTACAAGGTAGCTGAAAAGGCAAGAGAGAAAGGCTTGGATCCAGACTTAGAACCAGAAATTCACTTAGCAAAAGATGTTGCAGGAAAAGTAGAGGGATTAATGGAAGTAAAAGGGATAGCTGATAGAATTCGTTCTTTAACCTTACAAATGGATCGAGAAAATGTTGCTTTTAAAATAGCTCAAGAAATAGCCGACGGAAAACTTGTCGGGAATATTTCGGATGAACAGAAAGCAGACATTGCTATCCGAGCAGCTCTTGCTATTTTAACGGAAGGAGTTACAGCTGCTCCTTTAGAAGGCATTGCTAAAGTAAAAATCAAGAGAAATGATGATAATACTAGATATTTAGCTATCTACTTCGCAGGACCAATTAGAGCTGCTGGTGGAACAGAAGCAGCACTCACGGTCTTAGTATCAGATCATGTTAGGAAAGCTTTGGGTTTATCACGCTATAAAGCAACAAGACAAGAAATAATGCGATTTGTAGAGGAAATAGACCTCTATAACAGAGTAATGCATTTACAAAGCCCCACAACTACAGAGCAAATTGAAACAGCAGTTGGAAATCTCCCTGTGGAGGTAACCGGGGAAAAGACGAACCCAGAGGAAGTCTCAGCTTTTAGAGATCTTCCCCGAATAGAAACGAATTGCCTGAGAGGAGGAGCTTGCTTAGTCTTAGGTGATGGGATAATTGGTCGTGCAATGAAGATACTAAGAACAGTTACTGCAGTTGGATTGACCGACTGGGATTGGTTAAAAGATCTAAAAGCTACTGTAGCAAAAGCTCAAGATGATCAAGAAAAAGAAGAACAAAAAGCAAAAACGCAACCATCTGATGGCTACATAAAAGATGTGATTTCAGGAAGACCAATATTTTCACATCCCTCAAGACTCGGTGGATTTAGAATTAGATATGGACATTCGAGAAATACTGGTTTAGCTGGTATAGGGATTCATCCTGCAACAATGAAAGTTGTGTTGGAGTTCTTAGCACCTGGAACACATATCCGAACTGAAAGACCGGGAAAGGGAAGCGTAGTTATGCCTGTGGATTCTATAGATGGCCCTATTGTGTTACTTAAAGATGGCACAGTCTTACGATTAGAGTCATATGAACAAGCAACAAAATATTCCAAAAAAATTAAAGAAATACTCTTTCTGGGTGACTTACTTGTAGGATTTGGTGAGTTCTTAGAAAACAATCATCCTTTGATTCCTTCAGGTTTTGTTGAAGAATGGTGGGTATTGTATTTAGAATCCAGAATAAAATCTCGTTGTGATAATGATCTTGGGGTTGCTGCAAAATCCGTCGGGATAACAATTGAACGTTTACGAGAGTTTTTGAACCATCCTATTGCAACAAAACCGACTCAAGAAGAAGCTTTGAGTTTTTGTTATGAATTATTGCTTCCTTTACACCCATATTATACCTATGCTTGGCATGATATCTCATTTGACGAATTTTTTGAATTACGAGATCAAATGTTGGAAAGGAGAATCACAGGCAAAGAAAAAATATCTCAGTATTCCAAAAACCCGAAAGCAATAATACTTGACCAAGATTTTTCCGCTAAAAGATTTTTGGAAAGAATTGGTTTACCTCATAGAGTGAAGGATGGATGTGTTGTTATTGAAGAAAATAATCTTATACTGGAACACTGCATGCAATTGGAAAATAAAGCGATAGATCCCAGTAAAATAGAGAGAACTGTAGAACCACCCTTCGAATACATTGTTCCCTTTGAGATTAAAATGAAAAACCCAATTTACTCTGGAGCAAGAATGGGAAGACCAGAAAAAGCAAAAGAACGAAAAATGAATCCACCTGTGCATACTCTTTACCCACTTGAGATGGAAGGTGGGGGAAATAATAGATTAATCCTGGAAGCTGGGAAAAAGAAGAAAATAGAAATTACAGTTATACAACGAGAATGTAAAACCTGTGAAATAATTACTCATCTTTCTAGTTGCCCAAATTGTCAGAGAGGAACGGAAGTAATTAGAAGCTGTTACATTTGTGGTGTAGAAACTAAAGATACTTTTTGTAAAGAATGCAAACGTCCAACAGTTACATACAATACGAGATTTGTGAATATTGAACAAGAAATAACTCGAGTGAAAAAAGCATTGGGTGGCTCGATTCCGCCAAAAACAAAAGGTGTAAAGAAATTAATGAATCGCACTCGTATTCCCGAGATTTTAGAAAAGGGATTCCTAAGAGCTAGACATGGTTTGAATGTATACAAAGATGGAACAATAAGATTTGATTCAACTGATATTCCATTAATGCATTTTAAGCCAAGAGAGATTAATGCGACATTAGATCAATTAAACAAACTGGGTTATACAGAAGATGTGAATGGAGAACCATTGACAGATGAAAATCAGATTTGCGAATTGAAAATACAAGATGTTGTTTTAAACATAGATAATGGTGAATTCCTCGTCAGAGTTTCAAAGTATGTTGATGATTTGCTGGAATCTGTTTATGGTTTACCTCGATTCTATAATATAACCCGAATTACAGAACTTATCGGACACCTAATTATCGGTCTCGCTCCGCATACCTCCTCGGGGATTACAGGAAGAGTAATTGGATTCACAAAGGTTAAAGGAAATTTGGCTCATCCATACTGGCATGCTGCGAA
>JAGMDP010000160.1 GCA_023128635.1 Candidatus Heimdallarchaeota archaeon
TCTTGCCATAGTGATCCGTTATTGCCACATATTCCCATCCTTTTTGTTCTGCTCCTTTAATCATTTCTTCCAGAGTAGCTTTTCCATCAGTATAGTCAGTGTGAGTATGCAAATCACCTTTTATATCCTCCATTGTGATTAATTTCGGTAAAGCATTCTTCATTGCAGCTTCAATTTCTCCACGATCTTCACGTAATTCAGGAGGGATAAAACACATACCTAGTCCTGCATACACATCTTCTTCAGTTTCACTTGCAAGAAGTTTACTTTTGTCTTTGTTATATAATCCGTATTCATTAAGCAACAATTCCTTTTTCTCAGCAAGAGTTCGGAGTTTTATCGTATGACTTCGAGCACCGGTGGAATACAACAATCCAGCACCGTCTGATACTTCTTCCAAAATACGCAAATCAATATTCATATTATTGAATAGTTTGACAGTTGTTTTCAATTTTCCAGTAGCAATTACATCAATGACTTCTTCCATCTCTGTGAAATACTTCATAGCTTTCTCAAAATTCTCTGGTTTCCCAATTGCATGAAAATCTAAATCTCGCACAGTAGATTTTCGTCTCCGAAAAGATCCCCCAATATCTACTTTTGTTAAGAGCTTTGATTCTATTAGCTTCTCTCTTAATCCAAAGGCTATTTTTTCTATTTTTGGTAAGGCTGTTCTTTCCCTTTTGATGAATTTAATTGCTCTTTGTATTTTCTCTATTTTTCCCTCAGTAAAGCCAGATAATTTTAACAATGCTCCAGTTTCAATTGCTTCTTCCAAACCCGCTATTGATTTAATTCCTAGTTCCTGATATAATCTCCTAGCGGTTTTCCCCCCGATCCCTTCAACCCTCATAAGTGAAGAGACTTCTAACGGAACCTCTTGAGTGAGTTTTTGTAAATAGTAACTATCACCAGTTTTTACAATAACCTCAATTTTTGTACTGATTGCATCACCAATCCCTGGAATATCCTTTAGTTTTCCTTCCTCTACAAGGACACAGATGTCTTCTGTAACTAAATTTAGAGCTTCTACTGCTTTTCTATATGCCCTAATTTTGTAGACGCTTTCACCGATTATCTCAAGAATATCAGCAATCTGTTTTAGTTTTAGAATTACTAATTCATTCATCATAGTTTCCAGTCACCCATTTTACTCTCAATTCATTCTCGTTAGAATTTGTTTAAAAAGCAATAAAAATCTACTGATTTTTTAATTTCATTTAGTTTTTACAAATG
>JAGMDP010000161.1 GCA_023128635.1 Candidatus Heimdallarchaeota archaeon
ATTACAGATTTAGACAAAAAATAGCTCGATATTTCGGAGAAATAAATGAACCATCAACTAAGAAAGCATTGATTAAAGCAAACAAATCTGATAAGCATCCAATTGTTAGATCTGTTGCTAAAACTTCTCTAGATGATTTAGCCAAGCTTTGAATGTTTTCTCAATCCTTTTTCTTTTTGGTACTTTTTAAGGAAAAAGCTCAAGTGGATATTTGTGTGGCAAACACACTGTAGACAGTTTGAGAAATTCAATAGTTGTTGATATCTTGATTTCAATCGTCATTCCAGTATTTAATGAAGAAGATAATGTAGTTCCATTATTTCATTCAATTAGAGATGTTATGACTAACATAAACAGGGATTTTGAAGTCATCTTTGTGGACGATGGCTCAACAGATAAAACATTACCAAATCTAAGAGCAGTCTTAGATAATGGAGTAGAAAAGGATACTCTAAGAATTATAGAACTGCAAAGGAATTTTGGGCAAACACCTGCTCTCTTAGCTGGGTTAGCCAATATTAAAGGTGAACTAGTTGTTACAATGGACGGGGATCTCCAAAACGACCCAAAAGACATTCCAGCAATGCTAGATGCGTTAACTGAGGAATATGATGTCATATGCGGTTGGAGGAAAAATAGGAAAGATAATGCTTTCAAAAAACTCCCTTCTAAGTTTAACAACTTTCTCAACAGAAAATTGAACAATGTTTTCATACATGATTCCGGTTGCACTCTTCGTGTGTATCGTAGAGATGCTATTGAGCACATTCAGTTGTTTGCTGAGGGACATCGTTATATTCCAGCTATACTAGCTCAACAAGGTTTTCGACTTGGTGAGGTTGTTACTAATCACAGACCAAGAACAAACGGTAAAACAAAATATGGTTTTAAACGCCTTTTTCGAGGATTCATCGATCTCTTCACTTTGAATGCTATTAACAAGTGGGGAAAAAAACCGATTCATCTCTTTAGTCGCTGGACTGGTTTATTTTTCCTGGCAAGTTTTCTAACATTTTGTTGGACAATTTTGGAAAGAGTTGCTTTCTTCAGATTCTGGAGTGCTTATACAGAAGCTGTAAGTATTAGATCGAATCTAATATTCATTATCAGTTTTGCTTTGTTATTATTTGGTATATTGTTATTGTTCATTGGATTTGTTGCTGAGCTACTGCTGCGTAGTAGCTTCAATAGTCATGAATCGTATAAAATAAAAAAAGAGTGGAATTAGAAATCAATTAAGAATTCGCACTTAGAACCTCCTCTAAGCACAGATTCCGCAAGTTCAACAGCGACATCTTTGTTGAACAATATTTCTAAATTCTTTTTTAACCATCCAATGGAACAATCACATTGGACTTCAGATTTATGTAATCCAAATCCAACTATTGGACAAAAGCATTGATCATATATAACTTTCAATTTACCTTCATCAATGATTTCCCAGGTAGTTCCTTTAAGTTTCTCATTTAGCATAGCCATTAATTCTTTAGGATCATTTGTCTTCAACTTAATTTCTTTGAAAAGTTCAGTAGCATGAGCTTTTGCACAGAAGGTTCCTGTTTCTTTGAAAATTTTCAATCTTGTTTCTTCATCAAGATTTTTGTCTATGCTTTCCATCAGTGTTTTGAGCCAACCTGCAAGAAAACCTTTTGAGAAATCTTCTAAGTCTGTCATCTTCTAATCTCCGATACAAAGTATAAACTGTGCTACAATAAAAAAATTGTTAAAAATAGGAAAAAGAGGGATTTGTGGTTGAATTAACCAACAAATACTTCTTCAATGATTTTTAGTGCCCAATCAATTTGCTCTTTAGTTATTACTAATGGTGGAGCAAATCGAATTGTAGTGGAATGTGTTTCTTTTGCAAGAATGCCTTTATCTTTCATGCCTTCAGTATAAGGACGTGCTTTCCCATCTAGTTCGATAGCGATAAGCAATCCTTTCCCACGAACATCGATGATTGGTATTTTGGTTTTCTTAGCAGCGATTTTTCTCAAACCAGCCAAGAAGTGTTCACCCATTTCAGCAGATCTATCAGCAAGTTTCTCTCCAACTATTAAGTCAAGAGCTTTCATTGCAACAGCTGAACCTAGAGGATTACCACCGAATGTTGAACCATGGACACCCGGAATAATAACATCCGGACCAATGATTTCTGTTGTGGTTACTACAGCAGAAACAGGATAAACGCCCCCACCAAGTGCTTTTCCAAGCAAGTACATATCTGGTTGGACATTCTCGTGATCACAAGCAAAAAGTTTGCCAGTTCTTCCTAAACCAGTTTGAATCTCATCTGCAATCATTAACACATTGTATTTTGTACAAATTTCTCGAGCTTTCTTGAGGAAGCCTTTACCAGGATGAATGACTCCTGCTTCTCCTTGCATTGGTTCAAATAGGAATCCAGCAACGTTTTCAGGACCCAATTCCAAAATTCTGTTCTCAAGTTCTTCTGCATCTCCATACGTTATTGTAACAAAACCAGGAGTATAAGGACCAAAATTACCGAAATAACGCCCATGACTAATATCAGTGCTGAACCCAACAATGGTAATTGTTCTTCCATGGAAGTTGTCTTTACAGACAATAATTTTTGCTTGGTCTTTAGGAATCTTCTTCTTAATATAACCCCAAGCTCGGGCGACTTTCAAACCAGTTTCAACGGCTTCTGCTCCGGTATTCATTGGGAGAGCCATGATGCCAGTTTTCTTTGGGTCATTCACATGTGGTTTCATGACATCACATAATTGCTTTAAGAAAGGACCCATTTTATCGTTATGAAATGCTCGAGATGTTAGTGTAAGAAGATCTGCTTGATCTTTAAGAGCTTTAATAATTTCAGGATGACGATGTCCTGTGTTATGACTTGAATATGCTGACAAGCAATCCAAGTATTTCTTCCCTTCTGGATCATAAACCCAGACGCCCTCTGCTTTTGAAATTACCACTGATATTGGATGGTAATTATGGGCTCCATAGGTTGTGTCCATTTCCATGATTTCTTTTGAACTTGGCATAATTATCTTAACCTTAATTTTATTGAAAATCTAATTATTTTTTTTCTTGCTTAAACACAAAATGCTCTTCTTAATAAAATTGTTGGAGAAGCTGATTAGGATAAATAAAAATTAAAATTATCAAGTTTAAATCAAATAAAGATGGATAATTATTACAAAAGATAATTATTTGTTGGAGTTATAATAAAATGTTAGTTTTAATTGGGCGAGAAATATGAAATTACACAGATATAAATTCTTAATGATATTTTTTTATGTGTTTAGTATTGGATTTGTTTTCATTCCTATTGATGGTTATAACATTGATAGTGACATTAATCAAGGATTATTTAATACTGATGTAATTTATCCGTCAGAATTAACAGATCCATTTTTTACTCTTGTTGCAGTAACAGATGATGGTTCAAGACAATACGAAGTCTTAGAGTTACAAAAGGACTTAGAAGAAATTGGAATAGCTCTTAACGTGTCTGTTGTTAATCCTGGTCAATTAGTGTTAGAAATGCAGAGTAATCACAATTATGATTTGTGTTATATCACATTTATTACACTGGATACATATGCACCAGGTTTAATGTATATTTTTGGTAAAGACTCTACTGTTAATTGGCATGGTTATGAAGAATCTATGGACTGGAATGAATCTTTGGGAGCAGGTACAAATCAATGGTATATAGATCAAGATGAATTAATAATACCTAACGATTCACCAGAAAGAGTTGAACTTCAGAAGGAATGGCAGAATTACTACACAAATAATTTATTATTATCGATGCCTGGTTTAACACATTCAGCATCAAGTGCTTCATGGTCAAATTTGCAGAATTATGATTCTAATTATGGCTTAGCCCAAAGTTGGGGAAAAATGTTATGGAATGGATTACATGAAAATCAAAGCACAATTGATGAATTAAAAATTGCTAATGATAATAATTGGTCTTCATTAAATCCCCTTGATGAGCAAAATGAAATTGATAAATTAATTTCAAATTCAATTCTTGAACCAGTAATTTGGTATGATTATGATACTGGTTTCTGGCCTCATTTAGCTGAGAGTTACACGCTTATTGATGATAACCATCTAAGATTAAACTTAAGACAAGGAATTGAATGGCAAACAGATCCAGATGGTTTATTTCCAAATGAAAACTTAGATGTTAAAGATGTTTATTTTACATATTATTGTTATGAAGAATTTGTTAACAATGTGACTATTTGGGATAATGAATTAGAAGATATGGTAATTCTTGATGACTATACAATTGATTTATTCTTTGATAATAGCGTAGATAATTTTCAAGAAATACTAAGATTGCCAATTTTGCCAGAACATTATCTTAATCAAACACAATTCCCAGATGGAATTACACCAAATTATACGCATTCTTCTTGGGCTAAATTTAAACAACAAGCATTTGGGACAGGTGCATTGCAATACAAAGATTCAGTATTTGGAAATTTCTTTGAACTTGAAACATTCGATGATAGTTGGCTTTTAAATTCAACTTTAACTAGTGATCCAAATCTCGATTTTATAAATCGATTCGGAAATGATAGAAATATAAATTCTATACGATTTGTTTTACTAAATGAAACAGAAGCAAAACTTACTTTTGAAAACGGAACAATAGATCTAATTGATATTTCTACTAAATATGATTATTATACAAACTACATAGATAATCCAGATTTTACTCATTACTCAAGATTAAGGGAAATTTTCAATTTTTATGGATATAATCTCCGCTCGGAAAGAGGAACACCTCTCCAAGATTTTAATATGTGTCCATATAATTCAGATATGTCAAGGGGATTAGCTATACGCAAAGCAATCGCTTATGCTACAGACCGAGAAAGTATAAATGATGAAACCAGAAACGGAACATTTCATGTAAATCATCACCCAATATATGATATATTTGAAATGTGGAAGAGTCCAGATATACAAAAGTATGATTTTAATCTAACAAAAGCAAAAGAACTAATGGTAGAAGCGGGTTATAATATTTCATTGGATTCCGATGGAGATGGATTGCCGAATTTCTATGAATTCGATGTTACAGGAACGAATCCATACAAAACAGATTCAGACGGGGATGGAATAAGTGATCCGGAAGAATTAGAGTTGGGTGTAGATGGATTCATAACAGATCCAAATAATGCAGACACCGACGGAGACGGTTTTACTGATGACGAGGAAATTGATGCAGGAACAGATCCTACTGATCCAAATGATCCGATCCCTAGCTCCACACCTAAAACCTTTCCATTATTTGATAGTTTACTTGGTTTAGCTACGTTTGCCAGTTTAACATTAATAGTTCTAGCTTTAATGCAGCGAAAGAGAAAACAGTAATTTGGTTTTCTCTTCTTGTATCTTTCTTTAAGAAGATATTATCTTTTCTTTCCAAAAGAAAGTATTTTAGATTCACTCTCTATAATATTGTTAGAAGATTATTAGATTCACCTGGTGTATAATATGAGAAAGCAAGCAGTTAAGAAATATGAGTACGTTGTTGTTGGTTCGGGTCCAGGAGGAGCTACCATTGCACGTGAGTTATCTCGAGCAAACAAGAGTGTTGCTATTCTAGAATACGGTCCTCATTATCAGAAGAAAGGGCAAATCAATGCTTTTTCTAATGTCTATCTCGATGAGAATCGGGGATTAAAATTTACCAGTGGTGGCATATCAATTGGTCGCTCGCGTATTCTTGGTGGTTCGTCTTATTTTGCTCAGGGGAATGCTGTGACACCACCTAATAAGTTTTTCAAAGAATGGGGTATTGATCTTACCGAGGAATGTGCTTCTGCTCGAAAAGATATGCGAGTTAATCTTATGCCTGAAGACTTAATTGGTCCAGGAACGAGAAGACTAAGGGAAGGAGCAAAAACACTTGGTTATGAAATGAAACATACTCCAAAATGTGTTGATTATTCTATTTGTAATCGATGTGGAAAATGTGCTTTTGGTTGTCCTGTAAATGCTAAATGGACATCCATAGAATTTGTTGATGAAGCAGTTAAGAGTAACGCTGATTTGTATTTGAACGCTAATGTTAAGAAAGTCAAACATGGGAGCGGTAATTTCAACATCGTATATTTTAACCACGAAGGTTCAGCTAAGGAAATCATTGGTGATAAAGTAATAATTTCCGCCGGGGCTTTAGAAACTCCTCGTATCTTACAGAATTCTGGGATTGAGGATGCTGGTAAAGGAATTGCCTTGGATATTTTCCAAACAACTTATGGTTATACAAAAGATGTTGGAATGAAGAATGAAGCAATTCTAGCTTTGTATATTGAAAGTTTAATTGAAGAGAAAGAACTCTTCCCGGCTCCTTACATGTATCCTACCTTGTCTCTTGTTCGAGATATTGCTGGTTATATGCCTAAAAAGTGGGATATTCCTACTTTAACAAAAGTCATGCTAAAAGTACGTAAAGTGAAAAACAAGAATTTACTTGGTATGATGACTAAAGTGCGTGACGAAATCACAGGCGAAGTAAAAAATGATGGAAAAGTTATCAAAGAAATTACAGTCAAAGATCAAAAGAAGCTTGATGAAGCATATGAAATAAATCGTGATATTATCATTGCTTCTGGAGCTGATCCAGAAACAATTGTTCGAGGGTATTATGAATCCGGTCATCCTTGTTGCACTGCACCTATAGGCAAAATTCTTGACAAGAATCAACAAACAGAAATCGAGGGCGTATTTGTGAGTGATGCTAGCGCTTTTCCAAGTCCCTTGGGTCT
Organism: Candidatus Heimdallarchaeota archaeon; assembly: GCA_023128635.1. The sequence goes on from JAGMDP010000161.1 coordinate 6,774, forward strand.
TCCACCTATTCTAACTATTGTTGCCTTATCTAAAAAATTAGCAAAGCATTTACTTTCTAACTAATTGCGCTTAACCTAATTTTACAACTTGATTTTTCTGGTATGCCAAGATGGAAATAAATTCGTACGCAATATTAGAAGCAAGTAAAGCTGTAATCTCTGAAGGATCCAATGCAGGTAAAACCTCAACTATATCAAATCCAACAAAATTGAGATCTTTTAATCCTCGAATTATTGCTATAGCTTCTCCGCTGGTTACTCCTCCTACTTCAGGAGTTCCAGTACCAGGTGCAAAAGCTGGATCAACGAAATCCACATCAAAAGAAAGAAATACTTTCTTATCTCCAATTCTTTTTTGAATTCGCTGGATTAGTTTTTCAACACCTATTTCTTGTAATTCTGCCATTGTAATAATTTCAAAACCCAATTTTTTCGGAATTTCTAGGTGATTTTCTGAATAAGTGGAACCACGTAAGCCAACTTGAATTGAATGATTTACAAGAAGTAAATTCTCTTCAACAGCTCTAGCAAATGGAGTGCCATGATTATATGGTTTCCCAAAATATTCATCTGAAGTATCACTGTGAGCATCAAAGTGCACCAGGGCAATTGGTCCATGTTTCTTAGCTACCGCTCTAAGCTCTGGTAAAGTGATTGCATGATCCCCGCCTAGTAGAATTGGGACAACTCCTGCTTCTACAACTGGTAAAAGATCTTTTTCAATTTCCTTGTAACTATCTTCGATGTATCCTGGAATAACAGATAAATCCCCATAATCTACTCCTGAGAGATGCTCAAAGGGACTAACATTCAATATTGGATTATGGTGTCTAAGCAAAGCTGATACTTTTCTAATTGCTGCTGGTCCTTCTCTTTGACCTGTTCTAAATGATGCCCCAGCATCAGATGGTACTCCTATTATTGCAAAATCAATATCTTTCGTAGTTTGCTTATGAGGTAATCGCATAAACGTTTTTACTCCAGAGAATCTGGGCGACTTCAGTGGATCTTTTGGTTTGTATTTATTCAGCCTTAACACCTTTTATTCATACTTCTTTAGAGAGGAAGGTATCCTACAGATTGAATTAGATGAGACAATCTTAAAACATTTCTCAACTATATTTCGACTTTATTTAATACAGTTTAAAAGAAAGAAATGGAAGGAGGGTTTAGCTATATCACTTTTTGTAATATTTCTTCGCTTCTTCCTCGTTTCCGGGTTCAAAGTTATCCCAGAACTCCTTCGGTGGATGACGTAAATCATAATCAATGCGAGTATCATGTAATACTCGAGAGCAATAAGGATGACCCTGCATTAATGTGTGCTCCATGGTTAGAACTATGTGTTCATTTGCTCCAGCTTTGAATGCTGCATAATCCCCATAGCAACAAGCAAGATACTTGAGTTCAACGTCTGATAGTTCTACCATTGCATCTACACAAGTCGGACAATTCTTATTTTTAAACGCATATTTCCCATCTTCTAACAAAGTATGTACTAGAACCCATTCAGATGAAGTTGTATCTCCCGATAAACGCTTCTCTAACATTTTTTTAAGACTAAAAGATTTATCTCTATCTGGTGAAGGATGATCTATATAATAATGAGTTATATATCGCTTGAACAATTTCACTGCGTCTTCTCTGCCAATA
>JAGMDP010000162.1 GCA_023128635.1 Candidatus Heimdallarchaeota archaeon
TTGCTATACCGAGAGAAATCATGGGGTTGCATGAAGCGCTGGATGGATTACTTACGGCTCTGCGGTTTGGAAATACGGATTACTACGAGGGAAATCTGGATTTAGCGTTTAATAACTACTTGAAAGCTCTGAAACTGTTTGAGACAACCAAAGACCAAATGGGCATGGGTGTTTGCTTAAACAACATAGGCAATGTCTATCGAGAATGGGGCGATCTTGTTCAGGCAAGAGATTTCTATGCAAAAGCAATAGCTGTTGCTGAAAATCTTGATGACAAAGTAGGAAAGGCTTCCAGATACAATAATTATGGACTTGTTCTTCTTGATAGTGGAGAACTAGACGAAGCTCAGAAGTATATTGAACGAGCCCTCAAACTTAATGAGGAAATAAACAATACTCGAGGTCGAGTGTTATGTTTGAATAATCTAGGTTTAATTCACTTTAAACTTGGGTCTGTTAAACTAGCCTTTGGATATTATCAAGATGCAATGAAGCTTGCAAAATCAGAGGACTTTGTGAGAGGAGTTGCTCATAGTTTACTTAACTTGGCTATGTTTTATCTTGAACAATTCGATGTTCATAGTGCGAAGACACACATGAATCAAGCTTTGGAAAGCGCCAGAACAGTGAATGATGTTCTTCTTGAAGAAGAAATCCTTGAGCGACTAAAACTTGTTGAGCGTGACCTTGGAGATGATGCCAGTCAAGCTGAAATCAAACAAGCTTTAGAAGTTATTCGAGGAACTGCCCACCCACAAAAGAGCGTATTGTACGTTCTTGATTACAGTGGCTCAATGAGTGGTTCTCGAAATAGAGCTTCAGTTCGTGGCTCTATTGACTTGTTTAAGACAGCTATTAAGGAAAAAGATACAGTTGGTATCATTACTTTCCATACTACCAGTCGAATGATTCTACAACCAACACCTGTAAGAAATAATAAAACAAAAATCCAGGAAACTCTTAAGCGACTTACTCGTCCAAATGGTAACACCGCTTTATGGGATGCTGTTGCTGATGCGATAGATTCACTTGAAAGCCTGGGTGGTACACAAAGATGGTTAGTTCTACTTACAGATGGTGAAGACAATTCTAGTCGACGAACAGCTAATGAAATCAATAGAAAGATTAGCAAATTAAAATCCGCTTTGAATCTAGTCGTCATTAGTGTTGGTGATATCGGAACAGATGAGGCAATCCTCATGGAATTCTGTGATAGAACAAATGGAACCTTCATAAAAATCACAGATTCTCGAAGTGTTCATAAAGAAATCGAAAAGGCCTTCAAAACTGTTGGTCAATTGATGAGTCAAGCTCAGGTCTCTGTTGAGGGGCTAGTCTTGGATGATATGTGAGGTGATTACAAAATGGCACTACGCGATTTTATTAGAAAAAGAAGTATCCGATTCAATATAATGGTAAGTTTTGTACTACTCTCCTTAATCTTCATAGGTGGAATTGGTGGACTATCATATCTGCTATTCCAAAGAGCAGGCGTACAAACAATCGATGACAGCAGAACAGCTCTTGTAGATCAAATCAAAGAAAATATTGACATCACTGCAGACAAGAACTCACAAATCATAAATGAAAAGCTCTCAAGTGCAGAAGCTATGGTTCAATATCAAGCATCTGAACTAGAATATCTCTTCTCTGGGAATAATAGATACGGAGACCGGGACGTTTACTATGATTATGTCTTCGAGTATAATCAATCATATGCTCCTACAGATTTGTATAACGACATACCTTACGGTGTGAACCTTAGCTGGGATTACTCAAGTTATTACTTAGAAGGATCAAATTCAACACACTATCAACCAAAAGCAGGAATACAAAATATTACTCTTGAGACAGTAGCATCTATGGATTATGTCTTTCAATATATTCATGATAATGCTCCAGAATTCAGATGGTTGTATATTGCATTTGAATTGACAGATGTTGATAACACAGACTTGTTTATCAATTATCCTGGAAGCATACTAATGGATGATGATACCATTAGAAACAATCAGTCAGAATGGTATGAAGCTCATACAGAAGATTGGTACATGGATGTTTACGCAGGAGACGGTGAAATCGTCTTTACTGAACCCTATACAGACGAATTTGATGGAGTACCACTTATCACAATTGGACGATTAGCTAAATTTGACAATGGAACCGATCTAGCTGTTATTTGTGGTGATATTTCAATTGATGACATGGTTGACAAAATAATTAATGTGCAAGTCTTAGACACAGGTTATGCATCCTTAATCACATCTAGTGGATTGGTTGTTGCACATCCAGATCCATTATCTATACCCAATTTGGCAAATCCTGATTTCAAGCATATCTCAGAGATTGAGAAGAACCTTGATAGTTCCTCTGCATTAACTCTTGCAGATATAGAAGCGATAACCTCAGGAGGTTCTGGTATTCTTGAGTATACTCGAGATGGCCAAGAACGATACCTAGCTTATCAGCCAGTAGGCAAAGGTGATTACATTAGTATCATCATTGTCCCTGTTGAAGAAGCTCTAGCAGGTATCGAGCCAGTTGAAGCTCGAATGAATGAAGCAATCAGAACTAACTTGAACACTATCTGGATAATTGTTGGTGCAAGTTTTGCAATAGGTATCACTGTAGGATTAATCCTAACTGCTTATATAACCAAACCATTCACACATCTCATCAAAGTAGCTCAATCATTATCTACAAGGCGTGCGCGGAAAGACATCATGGAAGGAATCATGTTAAACATAGATCCAGATTTACTGCAAAGCGAAGATGAACTCGGTGAGCTGACGCGAGCGTTCAAAGGAATGATAGATTCCGTTCAACAAGCAGAGCGGGAGAAAGATGATTAATCTTCTCCCATTTTTTATCTTTTTTAGGAGAAAGTCAAATGAAATGGAAACTAGATGATAGTAAATTAGTATATGGCGTAGGTAGTAAAGACCTATACTATCTCGATATAAACAAAGAAGGAAAACTTGAACTTGTACTAGATGGTCAAAGAATCAGTTTTGAGAAAATTATTGATACGTTTAAAGAAAAAACGAAATATGATAAAGCTTCCTTCGCAATCAGAATCCCACAACTCATATCTTCTCAGATTAAGAAATTGATTACAGCATTCGCTGAAGCAAGAGAGAAGTATAATTATCAAAGTAATTATTATCCAATTTACCCGATTAAAGTTAATCATTCTAAATTTATTATTGACTCAGTTATCAAAACTCATCCCACATATGGATTTGAATCAGGAACAAAATCTGAATTCATACTTTTACTTCAAGCATTGAAAGATGAGAAGCATCGTTTGATTATGTGTAACGGTGCCAAGGATCGAGAGTATTTGCAATCGATAAAAAAAGCACTTAATGATGGTTTTAAAGTCTGTATTTCAATTGAATCCAAACAAGAGATGATAGACACACTTGATATTTTACCTCAAGAGAATTACCAGCTTGCTTTTAGAATAAAACCCTATGTGACTTTGCATGGTCATTGGGGAGGATCTAGTGGGAGGAATTCTAAATTTGGTTTAGCAATTGGAGAATTAAGTGATGTTATTGATATTTTGGAGGAGAAGAAAGCAACTCATTTACTAACTATGTTACATTCACATCCTGGATCTCAAATAACAGATTTGGCAGGATATGAAAGATTCGCTACTTTTGTTGCCAAAATTTACAAGCTCCTCAATGAACGAGGATTCACAAATTTGAAGACAATCAATTTTGGCGGGGGTTTACCAATTGATTATGATAACCGTCTTGATGAAGATTTCATGCAAAAATATGCTGAAATTTTTGTCAAAGTGCTTTCAAAGAAATTACCTAAATTACAACCTATCATAATGACTGAATCTGGAAGAGCAATCACAGCTTTATCCACAATTATTATTGTAAAAACTATAGACAAATATTCAGTGTACCCCAAGACGTATTGGAATAAAACATTTCTTTCCCACTTTTATAAAGAAATAGAAAAATACAAGGATGTTAAATCAGCAACTGATGCTCTCAAGAAATGGGCCTCTTGGGAAAAAAGGATCCCTCCATTGCTTTCTCTTGAAGAACTAAATGATTATGAGTTCGTTGCTCTCGAATTAAAGAGGTTGCTCCGTAAAAAATATTTTAGTTTTGATGATTTTGAAAAGCATTTAGAGAAATCAGTTACAAAAGCGTTGTTGAAACCAGAATACGCTGTTCAAGGCAATTTTTCAGTTTTCAATTCTATCGGAGATCTAGTATTAGTCAAACAGTATTTTCCAGTTGTTCCAATTAGTAGCCTACATGTGCAACCGGAAACAATTGTACGTTTATTTGATATTACATGTGACTCCGATGGGGAAGTAGCAATTTATCATCCACCAATTAGTGAGAAGAAACTAACTACTGTGGATGATTACAAACTTACTTTTACAAAACCATTTGATCTTGGAGGATTTCCGGTTGGAGATTTAAAAGAACTAAAAGACAGTTATCTTATCATCCCTCTTGCTGGGGCATACCAAGATATTGTCGAGTTTGATCACAATCTACTTGGAGATCTACCAGACGTGTTAGTTGCTTTAGATGGAGAATGGTTAATAGAACTACTCAATGGTGCTCAATCCATAAGCAGCATTCTAGCTGATGTTGGTTTTGATAGTGATGTGGATGATGATCCATATTACGATAATGGTTGAAAGTGAAAAATAGTGAGTATTTTTTCACTTCTTTTCTTTTATTCTCTCATAGAGACCAATTAGCTCAGTTTCCTCAATTATGTGGTCTCTTATTAATTTGATTACTTTTTTTCTTCCACTTTTCCTATCTAGTGGGAGTTTCTCATCTAAGGCGTATAATTTGAAAATATATCTATGCTTTCCCCAAGGAGGACAAGGACCCATGTACTTGTTTTGAAACGCACCGTTTCTCCCAACAACCGCATTTTCTAATTTGCTTCCTTCTTCTATAGTTTTGGTATCAGGATCTAGATGGCAAATAACCCAATGCGGGAAAATCAGTTTTGGAATAGGAACATCCGGGTCTGTCATTATTAGAACAAGACTTACAGCATTATTAGGAACACCAGAGATTTTAAGAGGTGGAGATATTTCCTCACCTTGACAGGAATATTTCTTTGGCATCTCATTTTTGTGTTTGAAAGCTGGACTTGTTAACTTTAGTTTCCCCATGTTTTTCACTAATCATGTTTTTTGTTTTCTAATTGATTAACTCTTTGGAAAATGCTAAAAACAGTTAATGAGCAGTTGCTAAATCATAAAAGCATATATAATAGCAAAATGCAAAAAACAAACTGGTGTTTGAGGAAATGAATCATAATAAGAATCTGTTTAGAAGAGATAGAGATACCATTCTATTTGATGACGTAAACCTAAGAAACATTGAAACCAAATTTGGCACTCCTACATATCTATTTAGTGCGGATCAAATTCGAAGAAATATCAGCTTTCTTAGGAAAAAAATGCTAGAATACAATCCTCAAACCTCAATTGCGTATTCTATGAAAAACAACATCGTACCAGAAATTTGTACTATAATTGCTGATGAAGTAGATTATTTTGAAACAACGTCTATGCTCGAACAGAAGATTGTAGAAAAAATTCTTTTCGAGAAGAAAAAAAATATTCATATTATTTCTACTAATATTTACAAACCAGATAGCTTAATAGAAGATGTTATAGAATATCCAAATATTTCTTCATCAGAAATTGATTCACCGAAATGTCACAGTTTTCTTGCAATTGATTCTTATCACGACCTTAAAAACATAGAAAAAGTTGCCCAAAGGTTAGGAGTAAAACCTAAAGTTTTGATAAGAGTTAATCCAGGCATTAAGATGGACATTGAGGAAACTATCTTTGCTTCTGCTAATATTTCAGCAAAATGTGCAGTAGTGATATCAAACATAGAACCAATACTAAAGGCAAGTAAAGACCCTACAATCAAGATTTGGTTGCCAGAAAGGCAATTTAAACCTGAATTCGATACAGCAGAACGTTTAGTAAGGGAAGCCTATAAAAGCGAATATTTAGATCTGGTTGGTATACATTGTCATCTTGGCAGTCAAATTACTAATATTGAATATTTTGATCGATTTTTTGAGGTGGTTACAAGATTCTTCAAAATAATGAATGAAGAACTCAATGATAAATTGAAAATCCTAGATTTAGGAGGGGGATATCCTGTAGATTATGCTCATTGTGAGTGTGTTCCAACTATCGAGGATATTTCTAAGAGTTTATCAAAAAATATCGAAAATTCTGGTATAAATCCTGAAATTATAATTGAGAGTGGTCGTTTTATTACAGCAAATTCTGGTATCTTAATATCGAAAATAACCATTACAAAAGAAAACTCTGATGGTTATAAAATTGCGGTTCTTGACTTATCGACTTATAGTGATTTGCTAGATGTTTTAACTGCTCAATGGAGTTACGATTATTCGTTAATTAACGAGTTACCAGATTCTGATCAAAAAGCTTCTTGGAAATTAGTTGGAGGTACTAATGATACATTGGACCAATTAACTCCAAGGATAATAAAATGTAGTAATTGCAAAGAACAGATAATAGAAAAGAAAGAAATAACTTTTCCACGAGATTTAGTATTTGGTGATTTGATTGCAGTAAAATCAACAGGAGCATATACAACATGTTTCAATTCTAACTATTGTGGAAGACCAAAACCACTTATTGTTATAAAAGATTCGAAAAGTGAAAAACTAATAAAAAAAACTAGATAGAAAATCAGATTTCTTGATATTTTTATATAGAATGTTAGTCTTTTCATTATTAGTATATCTCGAGTGTGCTAGTTCAATGTATAGGGATAGAAGAACTCTGAATTTAACGCTTCTAATAATTGTCATTGCGATTGTAACTACAGTTGCTATTTCAATCATCTCTGTGAATGCAGTTATTGGCAATTGGGGGATATACGAGATATTAGCAGCAATAGGCGGAGCATTACTTATTATTGGAGGATTTGGAGTTTATACTAGTTTTGCAGGTGGTTTTATGATATCAAACCCCAGATTGCATGCCCAAGCTCCTGAGGTTGCTAGAGCAGAAATTAATTATGCTAGAAAGAGAAGAAAAAATTTTCCAGGGATCAGTTTTGCAATTATTCTTATTGGTGTAATCCTTCTATCTGTGGGACTTTCTAGAATATGGTGATTTTCTTTTCGAAAACAAACTTTTTATGCTAAACAACAAGAAACAAAATTGGATTGTGAGACTATGAACAAGAAATATTTTGATGCAAACAAAGAGCTTTGGGATGAGTTTGCAAAGCTGCATTATGAATCAGAAACTGATGATTACAGTGTAAAATCATTTCTAGAAGGACAATCTACGTTAAAATCATATGAATTAGAAGAAATGGGAAATGTGAAAAGCAAATCGTTGTTGCATCTACAATGTCATTTTGGTTTAGACACATTGTCCTGGGCGAGAGAAGGAGCTATTGTTACTGGGATAGATATATCCAGCGAAGGGATAAGACTTGCTAAATTATTAGCAAAACAGGCTAATATTAAGGCTAATTTCGTTGAAACAAACCTCTATGATTTACCTAAGGTTTTATCTGGAGAATTTGATATTGTTTATACTTCAATTGGAGTTCTTTGTTGGTTAAATGATCTAAGGGAATGGGGAAAAATCATTGCTAGTTTTCTAAAACCTGGTGGATTCTTTTACATAGCTGAAATTCATCCATTTTCAATAGTTTTTGATAATGAAACCAAAGATATCAAAGATCTGCAAGTCTTCTATAATTATTTCCATGATCCAGTACCTATGGAATTCACTGCTGATGGATCCTATACTAAAACAGACAAGAAAATTGAACCTAAGAAAGAGTATGAGTGGGCTCATAGTATATCAGATATAGTTAATTCACTAATTGAAGCTGGTTTGAAAATAGAATTTCTTAATGAATTTCCTTTCACTGTTTGGAGACAATTTCCTTTTGCGGAACGTAGTTCTGATGGTTATTGCCGATTAACAAATCAAAAAGCAGAGATTCCTCTCTTATTCACATTGAAAGCTACAAAATAATTTTTCTGGGGTTAAATTCATCCCCAAAAACTTTTTATTTAGCTAAATTATTTTCTAAAGTTTGTGGCAAAGTACTGATAGATTAAACTCCTAGCTAATAATATGCGGATATTACAATCGTATCTATATACGAAATGCATAATGTTACTGGATTAAATATCGATAAAGTTAGAGGAGCGCGTATATTGTCGAGTAGGAAAAGTAGAGATGAGTTCAATAAAGAGATAGTTGATACACTGCAGAAAATAGTTCATCCAAAACGATTAAACGGAATTTATGATCGAGTAATTAATTTTCAAAAATCTCAGCAACACCTTGAACATCAAAAGTACGTTTTAGGAGTTATTCAAGAATATATTAAGGAAATTGATGGTTTGCTTCAAGAATAGATTCTGAGAGGATATTTATTTCCATTCGAATCTATACCGTTTTCCATTACTTAAAACACGCACGTCTGTGATTTCAAGTTTTATTAAACCGAAATTTGGATCTGCCGGTTCAGTAAAATAATCCTTAAAGAAAGATATTGCTTTTGAGAGTTTTTCTTTGATTTTCATGTCCTCAACAACATATGCTTTTCCTGTTACTCTTATCATTCCTTTCAGTTTTTCTCCATCATTAAACGAAAATTCAAAGTTTGCATTTTCTTTTACTTGATCCATTTTTTCTTCATAGGATCTACTGGTTAGCCAAAATTCATTATCACAATTGATAAGAGCCATTGGTCTAACTCTTGGTTGATTCCCTTCCATTGAAGAAAAGAATACTAATGGCAGTTTTAAAAGGTGCTTTTTTACATCCTCTAATTGAAATTCTTGTTCAGTCATTTTTATCCCACAAGCCAATTACTTTGTGTTTGATAGGATTAAAATTAATAAGAATATACAAAAATCTAGATTAAATGTTTGATTTATTACATTGATTTATTTCCTAAAGTAATTAATTCTTTTTTTCTAAGTTTTTAATTAAGAATTTCTTTAACTCATATTAGTCTAAATGTACTTGTTGTTCACTTTCAACAAAATAGGTAACACTAAGAAATCCCATTTCAGCTAGTAAATTAGTATCATATCGAACATCCACTCCAAACTTCGTAGAAGATCTACATTATGAGATTTACCCAGCGGAATGGAATGGAGAAGGACCCCCTCGTCCTTCTCTTACTTGCCTGTTTTGCTTGGAATTGTATCGATTGGTTTTGTTTGGACACTTTTTGCTTTTGCCTTTTTGGTCTGTCTTCTGGGTTTCATGTACTGTTTAACAGTTTTCAAATAAGCTCTATAATGAGGAGATAATCTGAGCAATTGATAACGAATTGCTGGTCTGAATATTTTTATGAAGATTTTAGCAAATGAGTATCTTTTCATTGTTTCTTGGACATAATCTTCATACGAGTATCTTTGATACTTGAGAATTCTTTGGCTTTCAGTTGTGTCCATATAACCACAGTGAAATGGTTCTTCACTAAATGCTTCTTCTGGTAAACGACCAACACCCATTGCTTCTAACAAACGACCCATATACTCTGAATAAGGGACACGACAGCTTTCTCCACCTGCAATATGCAAGATTTTACCCCAAACTTCGGTGCTCTCTGAAGCATTTGCCATAGCTAATCCTGTGTCTTTTGTATGACACATTTCAATAGGGGTATCCAACGGGACCTCATACATAAGCGGATCTATTCCTTGATCCATTGGCGGAATTGCTGCAAATCTAAAAATAGTCCAATTTAATCCTGATTCCTTTACCATTTTCTCACATCTAACCTTCATCCTTGCATATTCATCATGAGGGCTAGGATTTAATTCATCAGTGACTT
>JAGMDP010000163.1 GCA_023128635.1 Candidatus Heimdallarchaeota archaeon
AATTCTGGTCTTTCATTAGCAAGTGGAGGAATTATTGCTGCTAAATGAATCACAACATCTATTCCTTCTACTGCATCAACAACTTGTAAAGGATTTCTCAAATCTCCCCAGATAATTTCTAACTTGTTACTAAACTTCTTGAACTTCTTTGCAGTGCGTTTATTCTTTCTAGTTGGAATATCAAAACATCTTATATTATGATCTCTTTTTACTAGTTCAGCTAATGTACTTGAACCAACATTACCAAACGCGCCTGTGAGTAGTATTTTCACTTTTCATTTTTCTCCAATGCTTTAATGATTCATTTTGAATCTAAGCACTATCTCACGTGGTTCCTGTTTCTTCCGCAATGATCGGCGCTTGCAAACCAGGTCAGGCCATTTCTGACAGATGTTTTACGCTACCAGTATTGCTTGCCATTATAGAAAGGATCGGTACTAAATCCGATATTATTATTTTTTAGCGGAATTCAATCGTTGGTAATGAGTAATTTATAGAGGTTACTCGCGGAGGGTAAGTCCTGCCAAGTAAGACCTCTAACTAAATACTCTCTTGGTGATATTTAAAGCTTTACAAACATGTAATAATTCTGTCGACAACGATTAGAAGGGTAATTTCTTATCGAAAGAACATATTTATTGCTAAGAATACTGCAGTTAATTGGGTATTGTTATGAAAATAACTGAAGTAGGTAAAAGAGGAGTTGTTTTTACGTTTGATGACCTCTCGACAGAAGATATGGAAGCACCAACAAATGTCTTTGTGATTATTGGTGAAAAACATATTTTCATCTGTGATACTTTTCTCGGACCAGGATCAATGGTTGGAGTCAAGGAGTATCTAAAGAAATATTCTGATAAAACTATCATTATTTTTAACTCCCACTACGATTGGGATCATAATTGGGGCAACTGTGCTTTTCCAGATGCAAGGATTTATGCTCATCATTTAACTCGAGACAAGATACTAGAGGAAGGAGAAAAGGGTCTTGAAACTTACAAGAAATTTCAAAGAGGAGAGATTACAATTACTCCTCCAAATACAGTCTTCTATAATGCAATGTCTTTCATTGATGAAAAGGTGGACATTTTTCATTCTCCAGGACATACCGAGGATTCTAGTTCTTGCTTCGATTTAGAAAGCAATGTTTTGTTCGTAGGAGATAATGTTGAAGACCCTATTCCATACATTCGTTCTGATCTTGAGGGTGTTGCTGAATATGTTGAAACGTTGGAATTATATTACATGCTTGAATTTGATAAACTCATACCGGGTCATGGTCCAATAGCAGATAAGAAGCTGTTAAAGCAGAATCTCGATTATCTCAAGCATTTTCCGGAATTAGAGAAACCAATTGATGTGAAGAAATTAGGCAAATCATACTATCACATTCATTTGCATAATTTATCGACTTTAGCAGAAGAATTGAGCAAGAAAGAACAATATGAAGATGCTATAGAATATTACCAACAAGTTGTCGAACTTGGCAAGAAGTTTGAATTAATAAATGCCGATAGCATTAAAAGTGTCAAAGGAAAAATTGAAGAAATAAAGAAGGCTATGTCTTAGTCTTCTTTAGTAAATCTGCTATCGGATTTTGTTTTTTCATATTCTCTTTTTTCATACCAACCACTTTTGGCATTTCGAAAACAATCGAATTCCTGGAAATATGGTTTTATATCGAGTAATGGAGTTTCATCTAGCATATCAACTCCTTTCACTTCTAATTTTACTTCATTCTTAAATGAAACAATATCTAGTAATTCTACAACTGATATACCAATAGAATTCGGTCTATTTGGTGCGCGAACAGCGAATAAGCCCATTATCTCTTCGCTTAGAAATGGTTTTACGAGTAATTCGAAATCTTTGCTTTTGTGGAAATGATAAATTAGAATTATATGAGAGAAATCCACAATTCCTTTGAGACCATTCATATATTTAAGCGGTAATACTACGGATCCTTCAGCTTCAGAGAATTTAGATTGAATAGGCATTCCTTCAACCGTCTTGAAAGGTGTCCGAATAACGCCAATTGGTTTGTAAACAATATCTTTCATTTTTATCCCTACAAATTCTACTATTACTACATAGAATACCCAGTATTTGGATATTTTTAATATTCATGTATGATATATATAATAATTAGCAAGAATAACTTATCTGTGATTGCAAATGAAGAGAGAAATACTGGTAATTTCATTGGCAAGTATCCTAATTTTATCTTTGACAATAACTCTTCAAAGCCTTGTTATTTTTGAGCTTAGTAAAAAAAGTGGACTAGTGTTTGCTGATGAAGATGTAATCATAACAGTAAACGAAACTATTGCTAGTTTCTATGCAAGATATGCTGTGATGAATTATGATGAAGTAACAAATTATTGGATTGCATTACCTTTTGCATTGAAACCTTGGAATATAAATCTAACAATTAATAATATCTCTTCTGATTATTACTGGACGGTTTCTCATGTGGATTCTGAACCTTTACCATTCGATGCTATAAGATTTAAAGTACAGATTGAGAAAAACCAGAAATTGGATATAGAAGTCAATTATTTCAGGAATTTTGAAATTATTGAAGAAAATAGTACAGAATATGGCTTGTTCAAGTATATTGTGGGATCAACAAAGAGTTGGAGCCAACCACTGGATTTTGCTCATTTTGAATTCTGGCAAGAGAAAGATTCTATCAAAACTCTTCTTGAAACTAGGAATTTTTACACTTGGATGCCTGAAGAGACTTTTCTTTACTTCTATTTTACCGTTTAAGAGGACAAGAATTATTTAAAGGGAAAATTACATCATTCTGTTATGAACCAACAAAGGTTTCCATATGGCAAATCTGCTTTGATTAGTATTGGCTATATGACTAATAACCTGACTTGGTCAGTTTACAATGCATTTGTTCCGCTTTTTCTAATAAATAATTTTTGTGTTCTATTAGGAGAAGATGCCAGGGTAATAAACACATTAGTCGGATTAGTAATGATTTTAGATAATATTGCTGCTGTTCTCATTCAACCATATATTGGGGCTAGATCAGATAGAACATGGGTTAAGAATCTAGGTCGACGAATGCCATTTGTTATAATTGGAATACCTTTAGCTGCATTTTTCTTTGGTTTTATTGGTTCATTTTGGTCAATGCTTTGGGTTCTACTGATTGCAGTAACTGGATTTAACATAAGCATGGCTTTTTACAAATCCCCAGTAATGAGTTTAATGCCGGACACACTTCCTCGGGAATATCGCAGTCAAGGTTCAGGTGTTCTGAATGTTGTTGGAAGTATTGGAAGTATATCAGGACTAGTTATAGTTTCAACTCTAATAAAAGCAGGGAGAACTTCTCTTGCATTTTGGTTATTATCCATTTTAATGATAGTTTGTTTGGCAATTCTTTATTTCACCATTAAAGAGAAAAAAGATGTTGAAATTGAGGAACGAGAAGAAAGACTGGGTATTTTTACATCATTTAAAACATTATTTAAGGAGAAAAATAAAGGACTTATTCTTTTGCTTTTCTCAATGTTCTTTCATACGGCAGGATACAACGTTGTAGAGACATTTATTTCGCCTTATATTCAATATGTTCTGCATCCAGAGAGCTATACTGAGGTAGGAAAGGTCTGTGACATAGTTGTAGAAGGTGCTACGGGAGGGTACATACTCGCAGCGTTTGTTGCTTTTTCTGTTCTTATGGCTTTACCTGCAGGTTTAGTAGGGAGAAGAATAGGAGCTTTGAATGCCTGTTTATTAGGACTTTTGGGTTTCATTATTGCGGTCATTCCAATTACGATTATTAGTGTAACAAGTTTAGATGCCTTAAGAGACATTCTAACTTTTAGTACATCATCAACATCCCAATTTGGACCAGTAACACTAGTTTACATCGGATTAGTCATTTTGCTAGCTTTTAGTTGGTTAACGCTTTCCATTAATTCAATTGTTGTTGTTTGGAATTTCGCTCCAAGGAATAGAACCGCAACATATACAAGTTATTACTACGCTTTTCATCATCTTGCTGCAATAATCAGTCCTTTCCTAGCCGGTGGGATTTTTGATTTATTTCAGGTATATTTCAAAAGAAAAGGTTGGAACGTTCCAGGTATTCGAGTACTTTTTATTTATGTCTCATTTTGTTTTGTTATTGCATTAATTCTCTTATCCATAGTAAAGGTTCTTCGAACTAGAGAACTACGTAAGATTAAAGACACTGATGAATATGTTCTGAGAAGATTCGAAGAGAAAGAATATCCATTGCTATTCTTACCCATGCTTCTATTTGGCGTAGGTCTTCGACAAGAAAAAGCTTTGATTGATTTAAGGAAAGAGCAAAATCGAGAACGTCGAGAACTAAAACGTGAAATAAGAAAGCTAAGGAGAATGCGCAGAAAACTAAAATCAGATGTTATATTGGGTGATTATCAGGATCTAGATGAGGAACATCGATTAGCTATTATTGAGCGTTTAGAATCAGAAAAAGAACTAAGAAGAGATCATCGAGAAAAGAGAAAGGAATTGAGAGATGAAATAATTAAAGAGAAAATCAAGAAAAAGTTAGAAGATGAAAGTGATCAATCAGAGTCTAAGAAATCGAAAAAAGATGATAAATAAGAAATTTAGTTATTTACGTCCTATACAGAATAAAATAGATGCCGGAGCAGATCCATATTTCATTATATTTTGTTTAATAATCTCTTTTCTTTCTACTAACCTATCATACTCAGAAGATTCCTTTACTTGAGCAATGTTTTCTTCAAGTTCATTTATTGCAAAATTAATTAGATTTTCATTTAATGGATCTTCACATTGTTGATTATCTGAACAGAAGAGGCATTTAACGTATCGTGATGATTCATATACTTGGAATTCTCTTAAATTTAATTCCTCAATTATTCCCATAATTGTTTTTTTGGTGTACGTTTTTTGGTTATAAATACCCAACATATTATCAATTTCAGCTCCTAATGTATGTGAGGTAATGTCGGTTTTTTGAGCTTCAGTTTGATTTCCATCACAAAACATTTCTTGAATAATGAGGTAACCACCTGGTTTCAAAACTCGTTTAATTTCTGCTAAAACCTCTTTCATGTTTTCTAAATGATGAAGAGAATTTGCTAAGCTAACAAAATCGAATTTATTATTATCAAACCTTAATTTTTCAGCATTCATTAGATGAATCTTAACAGATTTTCCAGCAAGATTTTTCTTAGCTTTTTCCATTTCTTTTTTGTCTGAATCAATTCCAGTAAAAGACTCATAATCCTTAAGTGTATCAATTAACATTGCAATGAAATCGCCATCACCAGAAGCAACATCTAAAACTTTACCACCTGAAATGGTTTTCATTATTTTAGCAATTTCAACTGCTCCAGATTTTAATAGATTTGGAGGAATTACTACCATCTTGAAACCTCATAGATCATTACCAAGATACAGAAATAAAAAACTAGATACAAATCTGGAAGATAAATTTTGAAATTCAGTTATTTTATAAGATTATTGTCAAGATTTGGAAGATAATACTAAAAGAGAAAAGAATCAGAAATAATTATTGTCTTTAATAACTAGTTGCAAGAAGTATCATTGATGATATTTTAATATTTGAGTTTTATTGGGCGCTGAAATAGAGATGTCTGATGCAGAATAGACAATTGAAATTGAGAATTTAGTTAAGAAATACGATGACTTTTTATAGGATATTGTCAGATACTTTTTCACTTACAAAATAACTCTTGTGAGTAGTTTTGAGTGTTGACCTAGAACTCGGTTTTTGAGTTTCAAGTATAAAAAATGAATTTGAGTTTAAGCAACCAGCATATGGTTGTGAGATAATATGGTGATTGAAGTGAATAAACGAAAAATCAATCTAAAATTTGAAGTAAAAAAGGTGCTTGAAAGGTCGGGAATGGAAATTCCATCAAGAATGAACTTAAAATAAGAAAATAAAACGGAGTTACTAAAATGAATAAAGGAAAAGATTCAATCAAAAAAAATATTCGCAGAGAGATTGAAAAAGCGCAAATAGAAAGTGCTCTAATCAATTATAGATTTAACATTAATAGGTAAATACAGCTTTAAACAGCTCAAAACATTGTTTTGATTAATGAAAAATTGATCATCAATCACCGCTGCAAATGTTCCAAACGAGTAAGAATGCTGATGGTAAAATATAATCATCAGAGATCAAGATATGGTGCCTGCTCTGCAGGTATCAAAACTTGATAATAAAAAAAAAAGAGGGTTAATGGATTGCCCATTAACGATAGATTTCTACTTCTCTCATCGGAAATCCTTCTGTTTCTAGTTTTGCAATTCTAGACAATTCAGATATGATACTGAGCGCATTTATGCCGATAATGACATAGACAATTATTTGCAATACGAGGAAGGTAGTACTTTGATCCCACCAATACCAATCAACATTAGTAACTAACCAATTGATTTTACTTAAAACCTCTTGGTGGATTCCATCATATTCAAAGACTGTTCTTATTAGTGAAAGCCATAATGGAATGTATACTGCTTTTGGAAAGATACTGAGAAACATTAATCCTTGTTGTAATCGTAAGAGTCTACCAACTAATGCTTGTAGAAATCTGATTATTCCGATCACTAAAGATATACCACCAAGAATTACTAACCAATATCTTAATGGCGATGTGCCCATGAAATCAAACAATGGTAGAAATGGCATTACTACAAGTGCAGTTCCAAATACCATGCCGGTAATTCCTTCAGACAAGTAGTTTCGTCCTAGATCGCGTTTGTATTTAACAACTCTTTCTGGTCCTGGAGTTATCTTTTCTCTGATTACTCTTGGTTCTTTGACTATGATAGTTTCTTTGACAATCTTTGGAGCGGCAATTGTTACTGTTGTTTCAGTTGGAGTTGATTCTTGGAAAGTTTTAGCTGCAGCTTCTGATTTAGCATCAGTAGCTTCGGTTGTTTCCTTTGGTCTTGTTTCAAAAAACCTTCGAATTGTTGATGGTAGTCTTGATGTAAACCGGCTGAAATCTTCTGGTAGATAGCCTTCCTTTGATAAATATACAAATTGAATTGTAATAAGAACCAAAGTAATTGCTATACTAATGAAAATTCCTTGGAAGAAGTCTCCAAAAACCTCGCGAGCAGTAGTAGTACCGATAAAGCTGAATAACAACCCTATAAAATTAAAACCAACTAAAACTGCACCAACAATGATTAGGATCTTAGTATAAATCGGGAATAATTCTTCAGTGATAAAGTACTTTGGTTTTCCACGCCGTTTGTATTCACCTGCGATTTTGCTAGGTGAACCCATCTGATCAATTACTAATTCGATTTGTTCTTCAGAAGGTTCTCCGCCTTCGGCTAATTCAGTCGCACGATCCCAAATATGAGTTTCTAATTCCTCTAAAATGTCTTTGATATTATCTTTTTCGTCTTTTAACCAAAACGGTAATTTCCTTTCAACGTCATAAAGAAAAGTCTTAATCAATTCTTGTCGTTCATCAGAATCATTACTGTAATTGTTTTTTTCGTTACTCATTTTTACTCACCTTGTGTCTTTAATTCTTCAATGTATAACCCGCATACTTCACAGAATTTTGCAAAATCATCAAGCTTAATCTTGTTTGCACAATTTGGGCAATACATGAACCTGTCTTCAGGTAGCTTGATTTGATAATCCATAATTGGGGACATCGCTTCTAAAAGTTTGGCGAAAAAGCCAGACATATGATTTAGCAACTTTATTCCTTCTTCTGTGAGAATATAGTATTTTCTTGGGCGACCACCGAGCTCTTTTTTCTCTGAGGATAGCACTCCATCTTTCTCCATTTTTCTTAATAATGGATACAATGTTCCTTCTTCAATTATCATTACTTTCTTTGTTTCTTCTTCTAGTTCCTTTAAAAGCTGGTATCCATAGATTCCATCTCTTGGATAACGTTTGATAATTTGCAACACTGCTACTGTTGAAATCCCACGTAGAAGCTCTGATTCAAAGCTTTCCACATAGGTTCTGAAGTGATCAGTTCCGATGAGTGCTTCCGGATGAAATGTTTTTACTTTTTTTAACACTCGATTCACCTTTTTTTGTGTTCTTTTTGTAGTATTCTCGGAACACTATCCGAGCAATACTATAATACGTATAGTATAACCCGTATATAAAGATAGCTTTTAGCATGAAAAATGCAAGCTGGAAAAGTTTTAATGAAAAATTAGACAAGAAATAGTATGCGCTTTCTGGCTATTGCGGACACACACCTAGGATACGAGACTGGGAAAACACCACAGGCAAGGAAATTCGTATATGAACGAATGTTTAGAGTGTTTGAAGAGATAAAACAAATAGCAAAAAGAGAGAAGGTTGATTACATTCTTCATGGAGGAGACATCTTTAATCGAAGCAAACCCCGGAAAAAAGTAGTTACTAGAGCATACAAACTCATTGAGGACATTCTTTCGGAGGATATTGGATTTATTATTGCTCCAGGGAATCATGAGAGATCCATCTTACCAGACACGCTCCTAAGATTTCATCCAAAGAGTCATTTCTTTTCTGATTTCGCAGCCATAGATTTAGGAGAATGTTTACTCATAGGTTTTCCATATTCAAACAATATTTCAAAGCTAATAGATGAGAAACTCTCACTAGTCTTAAAGAAACATAAAGATAAACCTTGTATAATTCTGTGTCATCAATTATTTGATGGAGCAG
>JAGMDP010000164.1 GCA_023128635.1 Candidatus Heimdallarchaeota archaeon
CTTTGTTAATCCAATCTTCTCACTGTTATTCATAATATACACCCAAATACCCGCAACATCATTTTGTTGATTTTTTATTGCTTCAAGAACTATATTTGAGAATTCTTCTTTATTGGGAGAGAACACTGGGGGAGATCGATGGTGCAATAATTGTTCGACTGAAATATTGTTCTTCTCAAGAGTAATTAACACATTCTGCGGGGGTTCGAATTTACAAGGGTGAAGCGTTTTCGCTGCATTAAATCCAAGATCAAATGAACAGAAAAAGGAACTGTGTTGAGAACATCCTAGATACAATGGTTGCATCCAATTTGCTATAAATATTTGATTTGGATAGTATTTGTGTAAAACAACAAAGGCGAATTGTCCTTGGAAGTCAGCGCATGATTTCTTTATTGCTTCTTTTATATCATCAGTTTTGTGGAGATTTTCTTCTAGCATAAAACCAAAAATTTCACTATCACAATAATCTACAGCAATTTCTTTTTTATCTTTATCATAGTATTCTGATTTTGATGTAAACTTATACCCCTTTAATTCTAAATTCTCTACGAACTGTTTGTAATTTGTTATAGTGCCATTATGCATAGTTGCGAATGTTTTATCGCTGTTCCAGAAAGGGTGTGCTTTATCTACAGTATTTGTTTCAGCATTTTTCACATTTTTTAATGCATACCTTGTATGACCAATCCCAATCTTTGGTTCTTCTTTTATTTGAAAGAGTTCTTTGAAATTCTTCATTGGTCCTACTGTTTTATACATTGTAATTCCTGCATCATTCATAGTCGCTAGCCCTGTTGCTTGGGCTCCAATAATTGGTTCTTGGACTTCTAGCGAATCAAGAATGATTGGTATGCAGTTTTTATTTCCAATATAACCAGCTAAATGACACATTTTTTTCCTCTATTGATGATTTGATAATTATATATCGATTTCAACCTTTTGGTGTTTAAGAAATTCCTGAAGATCCTCTCGAGTAGGTAAAGATGTCATTGCTCCTTTTTTCTGGACAACTAGAGCTCCTACAGCATTACCAATGACCCCTGCTTCCTGTATTGATTTCTCTTCTAACAAGCCAAAAATGAAGCCAACATTAAATCCGTCACCAGCACCGGTTGTATCTAAAACTTGGACATCAAATGATGGAATTGCAAGAAAGAAGTCCTCTCTTTTCTTAATGAGACATCCTTCTTTTCCTTTTTTGAGTGCAACAATATCTATAGGATACTTTTTCATAATTAACTCGATGGCTTCTTGTTCTTCAATATCTTCTCTTTGTAAAATGAGCTTTAATTCCTCTAATGAAGGATATAAGATATCTGTTTTTTTCAAAACCTTATCAATTATCTCCCTGAAAATCTCAAGACTCTCCCATAAATCTAAACGAAGATTCGGATCAAAACATGAGTTCCCTCCTGCCTCTCGACATTTATCTATAGCAGAGATCGTCGCTGACCTACTTGGTTCTTCAGTTAATGAAACGGTTCCAAAGTGAATGTATTTTGCTTTTGCTAAATAGTCTAAATTTAACTCCTTCTCTGTTAACTGTAAATCTGCTGCATTTTTTCTATAAAATACAAAATCCCTTTCGGCTTCTTCATCTAAAGAAACGAATGCAAGAGCTGTCCGCTCATTTTTCTGTGCTTTTATTACATTCTCAGTGTTAACTTTTTCATTTTTCAAGATATCAAGGAGATATTCTCCAAAAGGATCACTACCGACTTTGCCTATAAAAGCTACATTTATACCTAATCTTGCTAATCCGACTGCAAAATTTGCCGGAGCACCACCAGGACACTTTTGAAATCCTTTTACTTTATTTATAGTCCCTACTTCCTCAGAGATAAAATCTATGAGCACTTCTCCTATAGAAAGGACAACAGGAAAACCCACTTTAAATCACGGGTCAATTATTTGTTTTACTTTTGAAAAAGATTTTCCCTATAAAACTCGTATTGAATTTCATTTCAATAAATTTAAAATTCGCAAAAGCTAACCTTATTAAGCAAAAAATACCTTATGTAGATAAATCAATGCAATAAATTGATTTCATCTCTAATACTCTTGGAGTAAATGAATCTTGAGTGAGATATTCCTAGACTGTGATTCCCCTTGTGTGAGTTGTCCGTTCAATAGAATTTTCAAGATTGGCAACTTTAATGGCAGGCATCTTCGAGGTTCTTATTATTGTGTAAATGATGGTATTTTGTACCTTTGTAAAAGAGGAGTTGGTTTTAGAATGGTTAAGGGGCAATTACGACCATTCTGTCCAAGATGTGATAGGGAATTAGGGCAAATCATCCTTAGTTTTAATCAAGGAAAAGATTTCCGTCCTTTTGAAGATGATATTTTACTTGTTGTTCGTATTCCTCTTCAATCGAGATTTGACATCACAAAGGTTCTAAGAGGTTCTTATTTCAAAGATCTTTCAGAAGTTTTACTTTACATCTACTTTAATGAAGGCGAAGGAGAATTTAACATCGTCAGATACAGAAAATCTGATAATCAATACTCTGTGATCTTCTCTGGTAGAATAAGTTCAGATGATATAGAAATTGAAATTATTAGAACAGAAGTAATCGAACCTCCTCAGCTACG
>JAGMDP010000165.1 GCA_023128635.1 Candidatus Heimdallarchaeota archaeon
TCTCACCTTCCCATCTAAAACCAACAGTCATTGAATCCGGTTGTAGAGTATAATCGATATCCTGTTCGATTTTTGAATCAATTTTAAATTGATTTGTTAAAGCAACTAATAATAGTAAAAAGATAATTATCAAACATTTTCGAGAGTTCTTCATTAAAACCCACCCCAAATGAACACAAATATATCAGTTATAGGATTCATTAATTTTTTGTGATTCATATAAAAGTAATGAAGCTAAATACAAAACAGTCTGACCATGTGAAAATAGGACAGGGGCAAAGAAAGCCCCCGTCACAGGAAAAGGGAGTTATTTTATTGGGGAGAGAGGTTTATGGGATTCGGAGAGCAGTTGAACTAAGAAAGTAAAATTGCTCTCCACGTTATTCTATGTCATTTATTTATAAATAGTTGCTAGTTTAGAATCTTAGGTTCTTTCTTAGGTATTGCTTTATTTCCTAAGTTAGCTTTTTTTCTTTTTTTTCTATCTTGATAATTCATCCAGAGTTTTCCAATCAGATGCTTCGTCTATTTGTTTCAATTCGTCCTTAGTCAATTTTACCTCTAGTGCTCCTACATTTTCTTCTAGTTGTTCTATTGAGTTTCCTCCTATGATTGGAGCTGTTATGCTTTCTTGGTGTACTACCCAACTGATTGCTAATTGTACCATGCTTATTTCTTTCTCTTTAGCAATTTTCTTCAATGTTTTGAGTGTTTCAAAATTTCTATCTTTGAAATATCTTCTTTTTACTCCTTCTGCTCGAGGTGTTTCCGGAGATTTTTCTTTCTCGTATCTTCCTGTGAGGAAACCTGTCCCGAGTGGGCTGTAGGATGTCACTCCTAACCGATATTTTTCCACTAGTGGTTCTAAGTCTTGTTCATATGTATGCCTTTTTGCTATGTTATAGACTGGCTGTAGTACCTCGTATCTCTCGAGTCCATGTTTATCGCTTACCCATAATGCTTCCATGATTCTCCAAGCTGGATGGTTTGACGCTCCCATGTAATGTATTTTTCCTTGTTCTACCAAGGAAGTCATTGTCCTCATTGTCTCTTCCACTGGTGTTTCAGCATCAAATGTATGAGTGAAGTAGATATCCAACCAATCCGTTTGTAATCGTTTTAGGCTTCCTTTCAATGCCTTGTGAATATGTTTTCTTGAGAGTCCTCTGTCGTTCACATTCTCACTCATTTCTCCGTATAGTTTCGTTGCTAAAACTATGTCCTCTCGATTGCCTCTTTCATTAATCCAATTGCCAATGATCTCTTCCGATTTCCCAGGGTAGCTGTTTTCTCCCCATTTTCCATAGATGTTTGCTGTATCAATAGCATTTATTCCTAACTCCACAGCTTTATCCATTACTTCAAAAGAGGTTTTCTCATCTATTCTCCACCCCATCTGATTTGATCCTAGTACTACTTGGGAGATCTTTATTCCAGTATTCCCTAACTTGACATACTTCATAGTTTTATTATAGAAAGAGTTTTTATTAACCTTTCGGTTAATTAATTAAAAGAATATTTCAGTATAATATTCTCATAATTTAATTTAAAGGTTTCGCGGGGAAAACGTTTTATTCAACCACCGGTTTTTGATGTATAAGATGAAGAAAAAAACACTATTGAAGAAAATGCGATACAGGCGTAAGCACTGGGATTCTACTGTTGATACTATCATCAATAAAGGATTAGAAGGAGAAAGAGTTTCAGATAAATGGTTCGTCAAAGATTCTATCGCTCATATTGCATGGTATGAGAAAGAGCTTCTCGATGCTTTGGAAAAGAAATCCATTGTTGAAAGCGAATTTTGGAATATGAGTGTAAAAAATCGTAATGAGATGATTTTCGATAAAACTCAAGAAAGAACATTTGATGAAATACTAAAGGAATCTATAAGCACGTTTAATGCTTTAACAACCAAAATTGAATCGATGAGCAATGAAGAACTCAACTCTGACGTTTATATTAAAAGAAAATCAGATACTCGAATTACCTGGGATTTCATTGGAGGAATTACTTTTTGGCATTATGAAGATCATGAGGATCTTTTCATAGAACTATTTGACTTAGAGTATGGTTTTCAAAATTAGAAACTAGATTTCTTTGAGGACAACTTCCCCACTTGGTTCTACTTCTTGATAGATTATTCCTGAAAAGCTGTAAATTTCTGTGTTCAAATCCTTCCAACAATTCCCTGGCAACCAAGCTTTTCCACATGTGTGTTCTAAAAATTCTTCTACAGTCCAATTCCATTCCACAGGTACTTGTGGGAGTAATAACCCACTTCTCCCACTACTTTTCACGATCAACCCATCTCTACCAATTTTTATTTTCTCAAGATATTCTTTCGGATCTTTTACTTGCATGAGTTTCGGTGGTGTGAGAATTGTTACTTCAACTAGGATTTCTTTCATTTCTTCTATTTCCACTATTGGAAATCGTGGATCACTAACTGCGGCACTTTTTGCGGCTTCTATGGTTGCTTGAATTAGCGAATAAATCGGAGTGGGAAAGCCAATACACCCTCGAAGTTTCTTTTCAGCATTATTATCTAGTTTATTTAGTGTGACAAAAACTCCTGATTCTTCCAAGAATTTCGCGGGAATATCTTCTGGTTGCGAGAGGAGTTTGTTAAAGGTTATGTAGTTTAAAATCGATTTTCTTGCGAGTGTGACTAAGAATTTTCCATCTTCAAGTGTATAGCTTGGTACTTCATTTTGTTCCATTTCATTCCCACATTAGCTTTTCAAAGCTTTAATTTGATTAATTTCTATTTAATCTTTATTAGATTTATCGAGTTCTATCATTTCTCTGCAGTCTTTCAAAGTTTTACCCATTTTTTCCCAATGAGAACCTCGCCAGTATATTTGTGAGCATCCTGGGTTTTTGCAGATCCAAAATTCTTTGTAGTGTAATTGTGTTAGTTCCGATATTTGGTCTAGGATTTCATTACTATCGATTACTCTTATCTCTGAATTACATATCGTACAACGAGGTAAAATTTTTTCTGGGAGAGCTAATTCTACTCCTAACTCTTTCTGTAAAATTATTAGTCTCTCTTCTATAGTTGGGGCATCTATTGTTACCGCTTGTAATCCTAGTTTTTGCGCTCTTCTTTTCAAATCCTCGTCTCGAGTAAGGATAATTCTATTTTCTTCTTTTGCCAAAAGTATGAAGTCTTGATCCACAAAATCCTGATTATATACAGCATCATACCCTAGCATTCTTAGCCATCGAGCTAATCGATGATACATTTGATCGACAACGAATTTCATTGCTCTATCCTTTTTTGAAGAGATGGTTGGTCACTCCTCATCATCAATTAAATTGTCCGGTAATTTGGCATCATACTCTCTTTCTAAGATTTTCCCAGCATTTGCCTTTGAAATTATATGATGATCTTCTTTTGATAATAAACCATTAACAAACACATATTTCGGTGTGTAAAGAACTTCTTTCCCCTCAAATGGACTCCACTTTGCTTTTGATTCAAAATTCTCAGCAGTTATTTTTCCTTTTTCCTTTGCGACAACCACGACATCTGCGAAATTCCCTTTCTTTAGTTCCCCACGATTTTTAATAGCCATTAATTCAGCAGGATTTATTGTTAAAGCAGGTATTAATTTATCGAAACTTATTTTTCCTTTTGCTGCGGCAGTTATCATTAATGGAAGCATTATTTCTAATCCGTGTATTCCTGATGCCGCTGCTTCAAATTCGCAGTGTTTTTCTTCATATGAATGCGGTGCATGATCTGTGGCTATTATCTTTATTACTTCACTATTCAGGGCTTCCCACAATGCTGTTTGATCTGCCTGAGTTCTTACAGGGGGCAAGCATTTTGCTTGTGATTCCATCTTTCGCAAATCCTTCTCGGTTAGGAAGAGATGATGAACACAAACTTCACTTGAAAGATTGTTATTATCTTGATTCTTTTCAATCAATTCAACTGTTTTTTTCGCTGTTACATGAGCACAATGTAAAGAGTTCTCGCTACTTTTACTTAATTCTATGAAATCCTTCAATGCTTGTGCTTCATCAATTTGATTATGAGCTTTTAAGAACGCATCAATCACATGCATGTTTTTTTCCAGCAACAATTTTTCTTTTCTATCTGCATACCCATTATCTGGATGCACAATCAAAGGTATTTTGTATTCTGCTTGGGATTTCAGCAATGCAAGTAATTTTTGATTGTCTTTTGGTGGATAAATAGGTGATGCTGGATAAATCTTGAAACCAAATATTCCTTCTTTAAAAAGTGGAAGAATCTCCTTTGTATTTTCTGGTACTAAAGAATAAAATCCAATATTTGCAGCAGCCTTTCCTAGAATTATTTGCTTCTTAGCTTTTACTCGTTGGGCAGTATTTGTAGGGGGATTATTGTTTGGCATATCTAAAACACTAGTTACTCCGCCTGCAATTGCCGATCTTGTCCCAGTTATCATTGTTTCTTTATATTTTTGCTTGAGATCTCTGAAATGCACATGTATGTCTATTAAACCCGGTAAAATGAGAGCTCCTCTTGCATTTATTCTGTTTGAGGCTTTTGGGAGCGAGGGTTCTTTTCCAACTTTAATGATTCGATCCCTTTCTATAGATATTCCACCCTCTAAGAATCCCTTTGGTGTGAAAATTTTTCCATTTATTATATTAGTGTCAACTGTCACTGAAAGAACTCCTCAAATATGCTCCTTTGCAATTCACTTTTGTTAGTGAATAAATTGTT
This sequence comes from Candidatus Heimdallarchaeota archaeon, assembly GCA_023128635.1. The sequence goes on from JAGMDP010000165.1 coordinate 4,727, forward strand.
TTAATCTAATCTTATTTCTTACCTTCGATAATAGCTTTTGTTATATCTGTTAGTGTGACAATTCCCACTAATTTCTCTTCTTTATCAACTACAAATACTCCTTTGTAATTTGTTTCTTGAAAGACTGTGATAAGATCACATAAAGGAGCGTTTTCATTGATTATTGGAGGATCCGATTTCATAACTTGTCCTATATAGAATTCATGGAGTCTAGCTTTTTGATGTTTTACTGAGAATTGGTCTCGAAATCTTGCTAATGCATCTGCAAGTGTAGCATCATCAATTATTCCAATAATAGTACTTTCTTCCATAACAGGTAAAACACTGAATTTCTTTTCTATCATAGTGTTTCGAGCAGAAATGACTCGTTCGCTTGAAGATATCATAACTGGGTTTTCTGTCATGAGTTCTTTTACTTTTATTTTCTTGCATGAATCATATACTTTCAAAAGATCAAATTTTCTCATAATTCCAATTAGTTTTTCGTCTTCCATGACAAGTAAGCTGGAAACTCTGTTCTCAAACATTATATTAGCTGCTGTTTCAACAGCCTCATTTTTATCAATTTGTAAAATAGGATAAGTCATTGCACTTGAAACGCGCAAACTTTTAGGAGAAATTCCTTCTGTTTTATAAGTTCCTAATCTATTTGCTACATCGCGGAAGGATATAATTCCCACCGGTTTTTCACCTTGAATTACAATTAGTCTTGAGGTATCTTTCTTCTTCCTCATAAGATTCAAAGCATTTTGTAAGGTTTGATCTTTTTCTATTGTTTCAAATTCAGTTGACATTACTTCAGAAACCTTCATACAATTTCCTCCTAGAAATTATTCTATATCTCCTGATTTTTCTTCTCCGTTTTTTTTAGCGTTAATCACTTTTTATGAGTTACGATAACTCATTTATTCATCTAAAGCTTGGCAGTCACTACATAAAGCTTGGTCATCAGAGTTGTAAATTGGCTCAGTTTCATTCCATTCTCCACATACGGAACAGTAAAATCCTAAAGATAAATCTGGGGGATTCAACTCAGAATCTTTATCATAGTCTTCATCTGCGAAATCTATGATATCATCTTCGGTTTTTGTTCCAAAACCAATTTTTTCATATTCAAGGGCAATTTCTAGTAACCCAGGTGCAATTCTCAGTAAATCTCTGTAAGTTACTATGCCTACTACGTTGTTATTTTCCACAATGATTAATCGTCTAATATTCAATTTAGCCATAAGGGACATTGCCTTGCCGACATCTAGTGACGGATTTGCTGTGACTACTGGTTTAGTTGCTATCTTATCAACAATAGTGTCTGATGGATTCTTGTTAACTGCCACAACTCGAGTAACGATATCTCTTTCAGTAATTATCCCAAGGGGAGTTTTCTCACCTTCTCTTGGTTGGATAATTACACAACCCACTTTTTTCTTCAACATTAATTTTGCTGCTTCTTCTACTGTTTGATCCGGATAGATCGAAAAAACAGTAGAGGTCATTACCTCTGATACATCCATTTTAACTCGGGAGTCAGAAGAGATATTATTGTGCATTTAGGCAAACATCTCACGAAATTCCTTAAGGAATATTAA
>JAGMDP010000166.1 GCA_023128635.1 Candidatus Heimdallarchaeota archaeon
TTATTTTAAGAAATCTTGAACCAGCAGTTCAAATTTTCTTGAACTGATAAAAATCAAAAGTTCGGCACAATAGAAAGATTTTAGTTAAGAAAAATGGTCATTAGCGATGAATACTTGAGACACAGTGGCACTAGTGGTTTAGATGTTAGATAAAATTAAACAAATTTTAGAGAAACACACTTTTAAAAAGGGAGATTTTGCCGATATCAGATTACAAAAGGGGTCTGGAACTTTAATTACAATACAAAATGGTAGACCAGAGCAAATAAATTACGAGAAAGAAATTGGGGTGGGAATTAGAGCTTTAATTGATGGTGGATGGGGTTTTGTATCAGTTGTTAGTTTTGACTTGACAGAAATCGAAAAGGCTTTACAGAAAGCCCTGAAGGTTGCACAAGCAACTGCTAAAAAAACAACAGAAAAAGGTATGATGATTGAAGATTTTGCAGTTGTCGGGAAACACAAAGTAAATTACAAAAAAAATCCTCGAGATATATCGATTGAACAAAAGTATGAAATTGTCAAAGAATATGAAAAAGTAACTCGAGAGTATTCAGATAAAATCGTTTCTACAAATGCATCAATGAAGGAATGGTTTCAAAAGGAATTAATAGTGAACACCTTAGGAACCAAAGTAGAAACAGAATATGGAAATCTCAATCTTGCTTGCATGGCTACTTCGAGAGAAGGAGATACGATGCAAAATGTGTATACAGCTATGGGCACAACAAATGGGTGGGAGGTAGTCGAAAAACTTAACGTCACAGAAGATGGATTGCAATTAGCGAAAAGAGCAATTGAACTTTTAAAAGCTAAAAAACCTCCAAGTGGGAAAATGGATATTGTTATGGATCAATCACTGGTTGGTGTTTATGTTCACGAATCCTTTGGTCATGCAGAAGAAGCAGACGCTATTTTAGCAAAGGATTCTATTCTAGAAGGTAAAATGGGACAGAATATTGGTTGTGAATTGATTAATATTTATGATGATCCAACTTTACCTGGTTTACGTGGTAGTTATATATATGATTCAGAGGGAACTATGGCAATTAAAAGAGATTTAGTAAAGGAAGGTGTGCAAACTGGTTATTTGCACTCACTTGAAACGGCTGCAAAAATGGGTGCAAAACCAAATGGTGCAGCTCGAGCTATGAATTTTAATTATCGTCCAATTGTTAGAATGGGAAATACCTACATAGATGCCGGAGATTCATCTTTTGAAGAATTGCTTGAATCAATTAAAAACGGTGTTTATCTCGAGAAGTCTTATGGTGGATATGTTGATACTGCAAAAGGTGAATTCTATTTCTCTGCGCAAGGTGGCTACATCATTAGAAATGGCGAGCTTGCTGAAGCAATTCAAAATGTCAGCATGAGTGGATTATGCTTAGAAGTTTTGCAAAGAACTGTTGCTGTAGGGAAAGATCTTCGATTTGATTTTCCAGGATCCTGTGGTAAACAATCACAGTGGGTTCCTGTTCATGCAGGCGGACCACCTATAGCTGTAAAGGAAATAGTCGTTGGAGGGCAGTGAAGTCTTGGGAAACATCTATCACAAAGCTATAAGTTACGGTTTGAAAAAAGGAGCGGATCAAGTAGAATTATTTGTGATAGAAGGATATTCAGATGTTGTACAATTAGAAAAGAATGCCATTAAGGCCTCAGAGAGTAAATCTGTAACTGGTTTAGGTGTTAGAGCTTATACTAAAAAGGGTCTTGGTATTGCAACAACATCACTAATTGATGAAGATTCAACAAAAGATATCGTTAACAAAGCTGTAAAACTTAGTAAACTCTCACCGCCAGATAAATTATTCAAAACATTACCAGGTCCTTTTGAAATATATCCTACAATCGATGGATTATCAAATGAGGGAGTAAGTAATCTATCAGCTGATAAATTAACTGAAATGGCTATCACTGCAATCGATAGTGCTCTGGAAAAACATGATGTAGTTGTTAGTGGGAATCTTACGCGTTCACATGCAACTGAAACAATCTATAATAGCTTAGGAGTTGAGGTTACACAAAATCTCAGTTCATTATCTGGAGTAATATTTGTTAAAGCAGAAAAAGAAGATGATATTGCAACCTCATGGGATTATCAAAAAACCAGATCAGTGAAGGAATTTGATTCGGAACGAATAGGTCGTACTGCATCTGAAAATGCAATTTCACTATTAGGTTCAAAGAAGATTAAAAGTCAAGAATTACCAATTATCTTGGATTCTAGAGGATCTCTTGATACTCTTTCCTCAATAATTAGCGCCGGATTAGATGCCTTTGAAGTTATTTTAGGTACGGCATACTTTAAAGATAGATTAGGAGAACAAATAACCAACGAAGGAATCACATTAATCGATAATCCATTATATCCTGGCGGGGTTGGTTCCGCAAATTTCGATGACGAAGGGGTCCCTCATAAAGAATTAACCTTGATTGAAGCGGGTGTTGCGAAAGCTTATTTTTCAAATTCTTATTGTGCAAATGTTTTAGGCATAAAAAATACCGGGCATGCTTCCAAAGGAAGTTTAAGTAGTAAACCACATCCAGATTTAACCCAAATCCAAATTTCTCCAGGATCATGGACTGTAGATGAAATAATAGCTGAAACTAAGAAAGGGTTGTACTTGAAGGATAGTTCACTCGAACCTTCATCTGGTTCCCCCAATATTTCTGTTTTAATTGATCAAGGATTCTTAATCGAGAATGGAGAAATTAGTCATCCTCTTAAAGAAACTATGGTAGGAACAAATATTTTTGATTTGTTGAAAAACATTAACGCAATATCTAAGGAAGTAGTTAATGAGTCGGGATCAATTTCCCCAGCAATACGAATTGCAAATGCAAAAATCGCTGGTGGAGAGTAACTCCTCTCCTCCTTGTAAACACCAATTCTTTATATGAGAAATAGATTACACTATTTGTAGAATAGATTTATGGCGGAATTAATTTTTGACAGACGAAAGTGTATTTAGATTGTTGGGACCAAAGATGGTCGGTCCTTCTAGTTCTCATACAGCTGGTGCTGTAAGAATTGGAAGAACTGCAAGACTTCTTTTTGGTAAACAACCAAAAGAAGTAGTTGTTTACTTCCATGGATCATTTGAAGATACTTGGCGTGGGCATGGCAGTGATAAAGCGGTTATTGGTGGATTATTGGGTTTCAAAACATTTGACGAACGAATAAAAGAAGCAGATAAATATGCTAAAGAAGCAGGGATGCAAGTTCGCTTTAAAAAAATAAAGTTAGGTAAACGTTATCACCCTAATAGTATCAAAATTGTAGTTAATGAAGGGAAGGATGATTCCATTTATGTAATTGCAGAATCTGTTGGCGGTGGAGACATTGTTATTCGAGAGATAATGGGTTTTAGAACCGAAATAACAGGTGCAAATGTAACAATCATCCTACGTCATGGTGATCTTGTTGGAACTCTTTCGAAAATAACAGGAGTGATTTCTTCTTTTGAATTAAATATTTTGTCTATTAGAAGTAAAGATTTAGCGAAAAAAGATGAAGCACTAACAACAATTGAAATTGAAGAAAAGGCTCCTATGGAACTAGAAACGAAACTCAAGAAAATTAAAGGTATGAAAATGGTAAGAATATTACCAAGTTTAACAGAAGGAGAGGAGATGTTCTAATGACAGTTGATAGTGTAGTTCCCTTCTTAGCAAAAGCGAAAAAAGAGGATAAATCCCTTGGAGAAATTATGATTGAACACGAAGTATCTGTTCAAGAATCTAATGAGGAAAAAATTACAACTGCTATGAAAGAAATTTGGGAAGTCATGGTAAATTCAATAGAACAAGGACTTAAGATAACAAAACGATCTCCGAGTGGTATGAGTGGTGGAGACGCCAAAAAGATACTTGCCAAATCGAAAAAAGGGAAATCCCTTTCAGGTAAAAATATCTTGAAAGTTGCTGCTCGAGCAATAGGAGTCGCAGAATATAGCTCTTCAATGGGCATCATTGTTGCTTCACCTACTGCTGGTTCTTCCGGTGTCGTTCCCGCAGTTGTGTATACTGCTGCTGAAATCTGTGATGCATCTGAAGAATCAATAATCAAAGGCCTATTTGCTTCTGGTCTCATAGGTTTAGTGTGTGATGCGAAAGCATCCACAAGTGGTTCTGAACACGGGTGCCAAGCAGAAATTGGGGTATCCGCTGCTATGGCTGCTGCTGCTGCAGTTGAAATTGCCGGTGGCACTGCTGAGGAAGCTGTTAATGCTGCTGCTTTAATGCTTAAGAATTCTTTAGGATTAGCTTGTGATCCAGTAGCTGGCTTAGTTGAGACACCTTGTATTAAAAGAAATGGTATGATGGCTGCTGAAGCTCTTCTTGCTGCTGATATGTCTCTAAGTGGTGTTAAAAGCAATATTCCTTTTGACGAGGTAGTAGTAGCAATGGATGACATTGGTCAAATGATGCCTTGTGAAATTAAGGAAACATCAGAAGGTGGCTTAGCAAAAACTAAGACTGGAAAAGCTTACAAAATACGCCTTCGATCTAGTGGGAAGCGCCAATTAGAAGACTGAGGATTAAGAATATCTCAATGACTTATTTTTTTCCTCTTATAATTTTTCTTTCAAGTAAATTCTACTTACTTTGTTGAGAATATGACTCAAATCAAAATATTTCCCATTATGGATTTTATCCATCAAGACTGAATAGAAATCATTTACTTTACTATCACCATATTCAATCTTTTTGAGATATTGAGAGATTTCAAACAGTATATTACAGAATTCTTTAGAGACATCTCTTACCTCTTTAGCGAATTTTGTTATTTCTTTCTGGAGATTTATAATATTCTTAGTTTTATCTTCCTCTAAGAATCGGTTCACAATCTCTTTCAAATCTTTCATAGCCTGTTTTTCGGACATAGCTTTGAGGTTGAATCCTTTAATTCCGGAATATAGGAATTCAATTTGCTTGAGGTTTTCATACTTAGTTATGTTAATTGCTTCAATAGAATTCATTGCATGTTCTTTCATCATTCCATTGACTTTCATTTTCTTTAGGTCTTCAAGTAATTTCTCTTTCAAGTCATTCAAAAATATTTCTTGAGTGTCTACTTCCAATGAGTTAATTAACAATGCAATATATTTCACGATACAATCTTCAATTCTGTTTTGCCAGTAAAGCATGTCAGTAGTTGATGTTGTAGTTTTTGATTCAATTTCAATATGCTTTAATCCAATCTCGAAAAGTGCATCTATTGCTGCACTAACCAAATTGATTTCTTTTAACTTCACTACTTGGGCAACGCCAACTCTTGCAAAGTTCCAGAGAATTCTTAAAAATGCTTTTTCTTGATTTAACTTGTCAACAACAATTTCTGGTGGAGCTCTTATTTTCAACTCAGGTTTTAATTCACTAGCTTGGAAAGTTGTCTTCACAATGAAATCTTGAGGATTTTTACCAGCGAGTTCAATACCTCTAATCATTCCCAGTATTTCATAATAAGAAACTGTTTCAGATGTAATTACCCTATTTAGAATGTCGAATTCAAAATGTTGTAGAGCTTTCTTGATTTCTTTGGTCATCAAATGATCAATTATAAGCTCTATTCCATTGTAAGTCATTTCATTTAAGTCAACAGTTGCTCCTTTGATGAACTTCTCAGCTTCCGGTAAAAGTTCGGCACTTTTCTTTTTGAGAATTCTACCAGATGTCTCAATATCTTTTATCAGAACTAAATCTAATGCAATGGAATCTGAATTGACTAATTCAAGTCGTGCTAGGTTTTCAGAATAGACTTTCTTAATTACTCCTATCTCTGCGCCATTTTGATCTAGAATAATTGTACCACTATCAGCTTTTACTTGACTCATGTGTTTCGACCTCATTGTGTTTCCGTTTATCTCTTGAGGAGTGTTTAAGATATGATTAATCCTAGTTCACTTAAGAGTTAGTCTTCTTCGTTTGAAAATCCTAAAAAACCTTTCTTTAGTTTCTAATTGTAGAGTTAAAAAGGCTATTACTTAGTCACTCAAGTGGTATACCTATGACGAAATCAACATCTTTTTCAAACTTTTCCTTTAATTGTTTCAGCTCTTGCAGTTTTTCTATTGCAGAATTTTTTGATTTCTCAATGATTCTTATATACTTTTCTTGTTCTTTACTCAAGTTTGTTGTTCCTAATAATTCAAGAGCCATCGATAGAGATTGCAAATCATTAGCAAAATCATGTCTCATTTGCTTTGTGATTTCTTTTAATTCATTATTTTGCTTCTGCATATTTTCTTGGAAAAGGAATTGACAAACATTGTAACTAACTAGATGTCCTATTGTCTCAAGTAGTATAATTTCATTCTCAGAAAAAGTATAATCAGTTGTTTCTCCTATAGTAATGAAACCAAATATCTGATCATTAGAAAATAATGGAATTAGTAGAACTGATTTTATAAGATCGGAATCAAAAAAGATGGAGTGTAGTTCTTTCTCTTCCTGCCAATTTTTGATCTGTTTCGAACCTTTTTCTTGGATGATTTCCGTAAGTGATTTTATGTTATCCAATGATTTAGAGGGTAATTGTTTGAATGTCTTATTTCCTGTTTTTACTTTTTCTTGCAATTTTTCGGTAAAATCAATAACAAAGATATTTATTGAATCATAACTAAAATTACTCTCAAAAATAGCTATTGTTTCCTTGAATATTTCATCAAGTGATTTTGCAATTCCTAATGTTTTTGAATAAACACTGAATAAATTGAGTTTGTTTATCGTTTTACCTTTTATTTTCAAATAATACCCTCAAATTCTATGTTGTCCATCAAAGTATATGTACTTTACATCAAATAACTTTGTGCTTTTCAAATTTATTAAATTAAAAAAATGGTAGTACCCTAATTGGAATTCCTCATCAAGTTCAATTCTTCAAAGAAAACATCTGGTTTCACAAAAATGAACATTAAGATTACAGTAACCAAATAAAATCCTAAAGCAACAAGACCACAATAAGCAAAATTTTCTGATAAATTCCAAACAAAAGTAGCAATTAGTGCGTTTGCCATTAAAAGACTAATTTGTCCAAATGCATTATTTATGGCTACCGCTGTTCCTTTTGATTTTGGTACAACTTGAGTAACATAAGCATTATAGCTTCCCATTGAAATTCCAGCAAAGAAATTTACTAGGATTATACCACTAATTGCCATAGGAATATTGCGTGTAATTTCTCCCAAAAATGGGAAAAGAATAATGGATATACCTGTAAGGATTGTACCAGTTATGATAATTTTCCGCTTCCCAATTTTATCAGCAATATAACTAAAAATTGTATTACTAATTAATGCCGTAACACCACCTCCTAAGAAAACTAACCCTATTTGGGTTTTACTAAGACCAGCATCGTAGCCATTCCAAAATGTGTCTTGATCTAACCATGTTGACAACAAAGTAATCATTCCAAATAATCCTCCCCTTTGAAAGAGTGTAATAAAGAATACCCCTAGCGCATATTTGTTCTGTAGCACAAGTTTCATTCTTGTGAAGTAACTAAGACCTTCATCATTATTCTGTAACACTTCACTTTTTGCTTCTTCTTGCTCAGGTATCTTTTCATTTTTATCAGCAACTGGTGTAATCCTTTTACCTTTGATTCTGGGAACGATTAGCATTATTAGAACAAAAACAATAAAGCTTAGAATTGCCATAATGCCTACACCCCATTGCCAAATTAATTTCTCTGCAACAAGAGCAATTAATGGCACGGCAACAATTGTTGCCACATAAAACGAAGACATAATTAATCCAATCGCTGTTGAGAGTTTCTTTTTTGGAAAATAATCTCCCGCGTAGGCAATAGCTGCTGGACCAAAACAAGCTCCGCCAATTCCTGCAATAGCTTGACTAAAAGCCATAAGCCAGAATCTTGTTGCTATAGCTAAAAGCATTATTGCTACTGCAAAAATAAACATGCCTGTATACATTACGATTTTGTACCCAATTCGTTCCATAAGTGGTCCAACAAGCAATGAAAAAACTGCCGCTGTTGCACTATAAACTATAAACATTATAACAACAATTTCTACGGGTTCGCCAATGGAATCACTAATATAAGGAACAAACATTTGAAGAGCTGTTACTGTTGATCTCATTGTAAACATAATTAGAAATAGTACTCCTAAAACTAGATATATCTTCAAAAAATTCTTCCAATTTTTCTCTTTAGTAAATGTATTTTCGTTTTCGGAAGATATTTCTAGTTCAGTCATTAATCTAGCTCATCCTTTGAGGTGGAAAGGGATGTAAGAAGTATTGGATTTCAACCGTTATACCATTGGGATCTTCTGCGAAGAAATTGTATATTTTAAACTTCTTGTTTTCTGTTGGAGGATTTTTAATTTTAACATTTTTAGCTTTTAGGTTCTCAAACCATTGATCCACTTCTTCTGTAGAATCACACACAAACGTCAAACAAACTGTGTTTTTATCCTTATCAAGATACTCATGTGAACAGAACCCTAAGTAAGATCCCTTAGAAGTTTCAAATATTCGACATTGCTCTTGATCTACAACGAGCTTGCATTTTAATAGATTAACATAAAATTCTGATGTCTTTTCGAGATTATCTGTCTGAAGAAATGTTATGGTCGAGCTGAAATTATTCATGTTTTATTCCAACACTTATTGTTAATTAGTTTTTTTGAATGAAAGGAAAAAGAAAAGTAAGAACAAATTTTCCTCTCTATTTTTCCTTAGTAACAAATGGTCTTTTCAAAGGAGCCCGTTTAATGTATGGATTCATTAGTATAACTAGTAAAAGTAACAATGAAAAGCGTACTCCTATGAAAATATAATATATAAGATCATTTAACCATAGGAATGTGTTTAATCCAACAAAAACAATTACTAACACTGCCAGTATTATTACAAGAATAGACCAGATTATCTCCCGCTTTTGATTTGATTCCAGTTTTGCCCATCTGACAATAGCATAAATAGCTGACCCTCCAAAGATGAATGGGCAAAAAGCAAAGGAAATTATATGTGTTTCTTGAGAGATTTCTCCAAGAATTATTAAGAGTGCGGTTATAGATTCAATCATTGTTTACTAT
>JAGMDP010000167.1 GCA_023128635.1 Candidatus Heimdallarchaeota archaeon
GAAATTATTCACCATCCAATTAATCCAACCAATAAAAGCTGGTTAAATCCAAATGGAGTAAAATATTGTCATGACTTAACTGCAACTAGAGATTTTATGGATACCGTTGGATTAGGTTGTTGGGCACCAGGACCCTACATTGGTTATGGACGTTGGCCCAGATGGGAAGATGTCTGTGCTAAAAATCTGACCACTATTAAGAGTCCGGGTTTTGAGGTGCTTTGTGCTGTAATAGTCTTAATTATTCTCTCTCAAGTTTTTCTAATTAACCGCTTAAAAACTTTGAAGGAAAAAAAAGCAAATGATAAAGGAGGAATTTAAATGCTTAATAGGAACAAGAAAACTATTGTTTTTGCTCTCATTTTACTAATATCATTTAGTTCTGCTAGTTATTTTATCCCAAAAACTGAAAGTATTGATCCATTCTTTACATTAGTAGCAGTAGGTTCTACACCAACTCATATGGATTATCTAAATCTCATAAAACAACAGTTAAAATTTATTGGAGTTAATATAGATATAAAACTTCAAGATTTCTCATGGCAACCCCCCGAGTTACTAGCATTTAGAGATTTTGACTTGCAAATTTTAGAAATAAAAAATGAATCTTATTTTGATCCATTTTTTTCAGATTTTTATAGAGAGAATGGGTCTTATAATTTGTTTGGTTACCATACTAGTATGGATTGGGATGATGAACTTAATACTGGAAGAAATGAATGGTATATCAAATCTGGACAACAAATGATTTTGAATGACACACAGGAGCAAAAGGAATTCTGCTGGGAATGGCAAAATTATTTGATGGATAAAATTCTTCCATGTTTACCTCTTTTTACACGATTAGATGATAATAGTACATTTGAGATCTTAGTTTTTAATACACGAGAAGTACGACCAGTCATTGGTAATCGTGATCCTGCTCCTGGTTATTATGAATACTCAATAGGTAACCTAATAAGAAAGGCTATTTCTTATGCAATTAATCGAGAGGAAATTAGAAGAGTAGTACTAGGCGAAGACTATAAGATCATAGATCACCCGATAAATCCTTTTCTAGGGAATTGGTGCAATCCCAATATCATTAGATATTGTCATGATATAGACGTTGCCAGAAGATATTTCACATCAGCTGGTTATGATGTTGGGTGTGGTCATCTCGATCCTAACTATGTTGATACTTTTCCTGATTGGTCAAATTGGGATGCCGTTTGTTCAAGGAATGATCCAAATAAACCAACAATAGATGTTGCTGGTTTTACACTTGTTATTACCTGTTTAGCTGTTAGTACAACTACAATTGCTTTTACTACTTTTCACTTTAAAAGAAAAAGAAAATTAAATAAAGGATGGGAGTAGGATGAGAAAAATCAAAAAACTGAACAAAAGCAATATGACAACTATTTTGATTGTAATAGTATTTTTCTCGTTGTTTTCTTTTCAAAAAGATATCCCTAAAGCTGAAAGTATTGATCCAATGTTTACATTAGATGCTATATGTTACAAAATTAAACATCTTGATTACCTAAATCTGATAAAACAACAATTGATAAGAATCGGCATTAATCTTGAGATAAGATATGTTAACTTGACAGAAATTTGTTTCCTTGGTGGATTGATAGCTTTTCGAGATTTCGACCTTGAAATAATAGAATTTCCTTGTTCCAATTTTGATAATCCATTTACTCCAGTACTTTATTCAGAAAATGGTTCTTTAAATCTTGCTGGGTACCGCACGAGCATAGATTGGGATACAGAACTAGGAACTGGTAGGAACGAATGGTATATTCAAACTGGTTCTCAAATGGAACCAAATGACTCACAAGCAAGAATCAATCTTTGTTGGGAATGGCAGCACTATATGATGGATGAACTCCTACCCATTTTACCACTTTTTACTCAAAAAAATAACCGTAGTTCATATGAAATTATTATTTTTAATATGAGAGAAGTAAGACCTTTCATTGGTAGTCGAATAGACGCACCGGGCTATCCAGAAAAGACACTTGGTTTAGTTGTAAGGAAAATAATCTCATATGCTATTAATCGTGAAGAAATCAGAAGAGTTGTTCTTGGAGACGACTATGTAGTTATCCATCATCCAATAAATCCATTTTTAGATGATTGGTTGAGTCCAAACAGCATTCGTTATTGTTATAATTTAAAAGCTGTTGGAATTCTTAAAACAATTGCAGGATTTGATATTGCATGGTGTGGACCAATTGAACCTATATCAAATTGGCCTAGCTGGGAAGAATTTTGTCCGGTTAATCTTACATCAGTTAACGTTTCTGGATTTAATTCAATAATTGCACTTAGTTCTATTTCCATTTTATCTGTTTGTTTTCTTTCATATCAACGAAGAAAAAAGAAATCTTGAATAGACATTTAAGTTCTAGTTTTTCTGAATAACCTTCTTTTTTGAGTAAATTTTATTAAAAGTCAAATCTAATAAATTGTGGTTAGAGAATTGAATTCAAGTGACTCAGAGTATAAAATTGAGCAATTTACTATTGAAAAAGAGAATATTAGTGAGCTATCAAAGTTAATTACTGAAGCATTCCTAAGTGATGAAAATGCAATGCAAGAAGGTGCGACAGTTGCTTTTACTGAAGATACATTCAATATGATGTATGGTGCACCCTCAGTTGATAAGGACTTATTTGTTAGAACAATTCACAAACCCACTGGAAAAATTGTTGGCTTTCTAGGGTCAATTCCTCGAAATCTTTCTATTGATGGTAAGGTTTACAAATTTGCCATTCCTTCTTGGCTTGCAGTTCATTCTCAGCACAAGAGGAAAGGTTTAGCTATAAGGATGGGGAAAAAGCTTTTCGAAATTGGTATGGATTCAGATTATCATGGTGGTTTCTCTTTTCATGAGCCAAAACAACATGGAATAGATGTGTCCACAGCAGTTGCTCGAGATGAAAAGATATCTATGCATAGAATCATCACTCTCAAAGATTTTGTCATAAAAGCTTTTGATGTTGAAAAGGTTTCAACTGTGGTTAGATTGCGTTGGTATGAGAAACTTGTTTTCAAGTTCTTTCAAAAATATAAAATCGTAAAATCTAGTAAAGTAAGAAAGTTCCAGGAGAAAGACATACCAGACATGTTTGAAATCATTCAAGAACGGGTAAATAGTAGTCAACTATCAATAGTGCCTGAGCTCGAGGATCTTAAGTGGATGCTACAAAATCCCAAAGTGAACTGTGTTGTTCATGAAGATGATAAAGGACATGTTAAGGGTTTCATGCTAGCTTGGGGATTTACACTTGCAGGAATGGGCAATAAATTACCTTATGGTTGGCTAGATATGGTTCATATTCATCGATTAACTACAAAAGAAGCAAGTGACTTAGCGAATTACTTATGTCAAACCTCAGATGAACTTGGCTGGTACGGATTACAGACTCCTTATATTCCTTACTTTGATAAGAAACCATTGAAAAATGCAAAATTCTTCTTCTTTGAAAACAAAGTAGATTTTGATCTTTTCAATTTGAAAAATGTTCCAATTCCTGAAAAAATTGATTCATTCTACTTTGATTGGAGATAACCAGTTTTTTAGCTCAAAATACTACTTTTTGGATATTTCATCCATTTTTTCTCAAAAATAGTTCATAAACTGTTTCTAAACTTTTGCTAGAGATTGTTCATGTATAATCCTGTCTATAGTATATCTTGGATGGATGATGAAGATGGGAAATTCTCAGAAGAAAATTGGGTTATTTATTCTCGGAATAATCATATTTAGTGTTGTAAATTTAACACATTTTATTGATAAAACACAATCAATTGATCCATTTTTCACACTAGTTTTCAAGACAAATGGTGGAGGAGTAAGACCAGATTATGGAAACTTCCTCAAACAGCAATGTGCGAGAATTGGAATAAATATTGATGTTATTGTCCAAGACTGGCCAACCTTTGTTGGAGAATTGATTGCTTTCAGAGATTTCGATATTTGTTATGTTGATTTAGAAGGTAATGGGTTTGATCCAGATTTTACTGGTGTCTACGATGAAAACGGTTCACTCAACTTGTTTGGGTATCATACTAGCATGGACTGGGATGATAATCTTGGGACTGGTATAAACGAATGGTACATGAGACAAGGTAACTTGATTATGCCTTCTGACTCAGAAGAACGTGTACAACACTATTGGGCATGGCAACAATATCTGATGGATAAAATCTTGCCATTAGCTCCAACTTATTCACCAAGAGAATATGTAACACATTGGTCAACACTTACTGATTATAATTTTTCGAACGATTTAATCGAATCTTGGGGTAAAATGGATTGGGTTGAACCACATGTTGGTCAACTAAACTCTGATGAATTTGTGTTAGCTGATGCTGCTTGGTCAGATCTCAATCCATTGTTCCAAGATGATACATCTTCATCTTTCATTAGTGATGCTATTTTAGATCCTTTGATTTATTACGATGCAGAACTCAAGACCTGGCCTCACTTAGCTGAGAGCTACACAATGATAAACGATACTTGGTTAAGAATTGCAGCAAGACAAGGCATTCCCTGGGGAGATGATCCCGATGGATTATTCCTTAGTGAAGAATTCGATATTTATGACGTTTACTTTACATTACATGCTTGGAAACACGTATCAAAAGACCAACACTTATGGACGTGGATAAAAGATATGCAAATCCTCGATCAATGGACCATGAACCTCTTTATTGATGGTGATCCATTGACACCTGAGAATGAACCATTTGCTCCGTTCTTACCAAGACTTGGTTTAAATATACTTCCTGAACATTACTTGAATCAAACTCAAATAGAAGATGGTGTGACCCCTGACATTACTCACCAATCATGGAATACCTTTGCTACCGATTGTTTTGGTACAGGACTTTTCGAAATCAGCGGCTTCATTGAAGGAGTAGAAACAGTGTTAGCAGTAAAGCCTGATTGTTGGAGACTTGATCCAGTTGTTACCGCTGATCCAGCTTTGGATTGGGCTAACAGATTCGGGTTCGGTGCAGGTTGGGATGGAATGCATCAATTAAGAATTAGAATTATTCCTGATCAACAAACCCAAGCTTTAGAATTCGAAGCAGGTTATTTGGATTTAATGGATATAACTTGGAATCCTGACAAGAAAGACGAATACATTGCCAATCCAGACCATACTGTACAAGCAGATACAACTTACAGTTTTGGTTTCTTCGGATTTAATATGAGACAAGTACGACCCATTATTGGCAATCGAAGACCTGCTCCTGGCGACCCAACACTCACAATCGGTCTTTGTATAAGAAAAGCAATTGCTTATGCTCTTGACAGATTCGAAATCAACAATGTTATTCATAGAGGTGAATACGCTATCTGTGATACTCCACTTTATCCAAAAATGGGTGTTTGGAATAATCCAAACATCATTCGCTACAACTTCGACATTGACAAAGCATTAGATTATATGACAAAAGCAGGATATGATATTGGTTGGGAACCAGAATATGATTACTTACCTGGAATCGGGTTTTTTGTTTGGATTATTATATTTTATATCACTTTATTTGGAATATTGCCAATTTTGTTCATTATTAGTTTCATCAAATCAATTAAGCATATTAGAAACTTGAAGAAAAATAATTTTTGGCCTTTCAGGAAAAGGAGCAGTGTAAGAATTATTAGCATAACGGAACAAGGGTATAGTTGGAAGTATGATGTGGGTCAATAATGAGGAGAGTAAAAAGAAAAATAGTTGTTTATTTGTTACTTGTGATATTCTGTTCGAATTTCATATTAATCAACATTCAAGAATCTGAGAGAATTGATCCATATTTCACACTAGTTTTCAAGACAAACGGTGGGGTAGTAAGACCTGATTTAAAATTAACACCAGTAGAAGAAGAAGAAAAAAGGAGATAAATGGGGAAAATAAATAATCAATTATTATTTTCCACCGGAGAATTTAGTTGGTCCAATTAAAATCATTGGAGATTTCATACCACCTTCCACAAGAAGGTCTTTTCCAACTAAGTTGATGTTTTTCATTACATCGTAGACTGTTGTTCCCAACATAGTATTCTTCACAGGATACTTGATTTCACCTTTTTCGACCCAGTAACCAACATCTACTTGCTGAGAAATATTGGTTCCACCTCTTGACATGAGTGGGCTTTCAAGGTAGAGACCAGTCCCAAGCTCTGCGAATAATTCATCTTTACTTGCAGTTCCTGGTTCAATTTGTACTAAATTCAAGACAGGATGTGGTATTCCTTCGTATCCTTGTTTTGATGCACTACCTGTATTTGGAATATCTAGTTTCTTTGCAGTATAAACGTCACTTAGATAGGAGAGTAGTGTTCCTTTGTCAACTATTGTTGTTTTCTGACAAGGAGAACCTTCGTCATCAAAGAATCTGCTACTATATCCTCCTTTCTCGAGAGGATTATCAACAACTGTGATAGCAGAGCTAGCAATTTCTTCTCCTAATCGGTCATTAAAGAAAGCTGTTCCTTGAATTATATTGTAAGCTGAAACTCCTCGTCCGACGATTCCACTAATAGTATTTCGAGTAGCTCTTTGATCTAGAAGAAACGGATACTCTCCTGTTTCTATTTTTTGACCACCAAGCATCTTCAAAGCTTTTTCAGCTGCAGTCTTTCCAATCTTTTCTGGATCAAATTCTTCTAATGAACGACCAAACTGGTATTCAAATCCAACACCAACATCATCATCTTTTGTTATTTTGTTGCTAAGATAAATTTGCATGAAAGTATTATCACTGTTGACGTTGACTCCATTTGAATTCACAATGATCTTTTTCCCAATTGTAAGATTGACAGTTCCAGAGATGTTAAATGAGGGATTTATTTCTAATCCAGCATTTAATGCTGTGATTGCTAATTCCACAAGTTTGCTACTTTCTAAGTTAGCTAATTCTTTATCAAATAAACCTGCGATTTTCGGATACTTTTCTGGAGGTTGAGCTAATCCTGCATTATCAGGATCTGGATTACCAGCTTTAGCTAATGACACTGCATCTGAAGTCATGGAGTCCAGGATTTTCTCATCAAATTGAGTAGAAGAACCTAAACCTACTGCTTTCTTTACGAAAACACGTAAACCAATTCCAGTGTTACTTTTGCTGTTAGCCTTAACAACACTTGATTCTTCAAGGTTAATGCTGAGCTGGTCCCCTTGCACTAAGACTGCTTCAGAGTGTTCAGCACCCAAAGCTTGAGCATTTTTAACTACTTTTTCTGCGATTTCAATTAAGTCTATTTTAGTCATTGTTCTTCCTCCTATCTTCCACCAACTACAAGGTCTTTAACTGCTAAAGCAGGACCTCCTCCGGTAACTGGAATCCATTGACCAAATTTACCGCAAGAACCATTGAAAGCTGGTGCTTGATCTTTACCAACGCCAATAGTATTTGTTAGCACTTCCATTATCAACCCTGACATGGAAACATTCTGAGTGAGTGGACCTTTCTTGCCACCTTCAATGATATAACCATTCTGAGCAGAGAACATGAATTGACCTTTGGCAGGATTGACATAACCACCATAGGAAAATTCTAAGAACATTCCATCACCTATTATTTCAAAAAGTTCATCCATAGATTTATCACCAGATTCTACATAGGTGTTGCCCATTCTAGCTAAAGGAGGGCTTTTGAAATCCATAGCTCTACCAGAACCATTTGGTTCATGACCAAGAATACTTGCTGTCTCAAGAGTATGGAAAAATTCAGTTAATACACCATCTGTGACAAGCTTACGAGGACGAGCTTTTGTTCCTTCGGAATCATAAGCAAAACTACCACGCAATCCTGGAAGGGTTGGATCATCAACTACAGAAATATCTTCGATCCCCACTTTTTTGTTCATCTTATCATGCAAAATAGATCTTTTAGTAATAATTCCATCAGCTTCGCAGGCGTGGCCAAAAGCTTCGTGAATAAATACTCCAACTAGACTTGGATCCATGATTAAATTCATTTTTCCACTCAGTGGTTTTTCAGCTGAAAGAAGTTCAATAGCTTTCTCTCCAACTTTTGTTCCTTCTTCAATGACATTGTATTCCAAAATGGATTTTATTCCTTTTGAAGAAGCAACATCATCAGAAACCCTTTGTTGAAGTTCGCCTTCTCGACTAACTGCTCCTCCCATTAAACGAAAAACACCGCTTTCTGTTGTAACATCAGTTCCATTTGTATTAAGAATAGTCTCAGAACTAACAGTCTCGCCATAACGACTTGTTGCAGTAGCGATTCGCTTATCAACTACTCTAATGCTTTTTTCATAATCTTGAGCAATTTTTATCTTATCTTCAATGGAGATATCCTTTGGATCAACATCCAATTTTAATTTCGCTGTTCCTTGAGTTGCAAAACTTGAATCAACTTTCCGAGGTTCTTTAATTTTAGCAGAAGCAACTTTTGCCATCGAAACAGCAGATTTCAGAATGTCTTGAAGAGACTCTTTAGTAACTTCAGCTGTTGAACTAAATCCCCACGCTCCTTTGACCAAAGCTCGAGCAGATGCCCCCCCTAAACGGGTGGAAGTGGTTTCTTGAGTTACGCCATTCTGAATATGCATAAACAATGTTTCAGAATTTTGAAAACGGATATCCGCAAAACCTCCTGGTCCAAGGTCTAATTTATCCAACAATTTACGGGTAAAATCCTTCATAATGAACATTTGTTATTTTCATCCTATTAAAAAGAATTCTACTTAGTAAAATAATATACTTTATTGCTTTTTTTCCTTACAAATTAATAAGAACTGTTTATTATTCACATTTGCTATTGTC
>JAGMDP010000168.1 GCA_023128635.1 Candidatus Heimdallarchaeota archaeon
ATATACCCTTTACTCTCCTTTCGTAATTTCCAACTGTTTCTAATGAAATCCTCTCTATCTTGTCTTGAATCTGGTGTAGCTCTACCGGCATTATGTCTAGTTTCCAAATCATTCCAGTGCTCCATGATGGCATCTAAATCTGATAATTCTAAGGATCTCAGTCTTATTTTTTCACCTTCAAACAAGTGAATCACCTTAGTCAACACATTCGATAAAGATGCTCTTTGGAAGAACTGCTCGAACACCAGGAGTAATATCAACGAACTGACTTATTCTAAAATCTACAGCACAACTACAGAGAGCATACGCTTCTTCTCTAGTGAGATCTTTCTCTGCAACAAGCCAATCAATCATATCTCGAAGTGCTATTTTAGCAGCAGCATCTGCTGTCTCACCCCAAGCTGTAGTCATAAAGAAGTCATCAGTTTCATATTGAGGTCGTTTAATTTTTTTCTTTTTATTGACAACTAACTTGATAGTAACGTCTGCATCTATTTCAACTGCAGTACCACAGACTTCTCCATCTCCTTGTACTGCATGAACATCACCTACACCAAAAAGGGCGCCTTCAACGAAAACTGGTAGATAAACTGTAGTTCCTACTCTACAAGCTTTTGAATCCATGTTGCCACCGTATTCTTTTGGAATCAATGTTCCATGAGCCCCTTCAGTTGGAGCAACAATTATTGTTCCAGGGAAAGGATCAATTGGTATCTTTATCTTATCACTAAATTCCGCATAACCATCTTTTATTGGTATAATTCTTGTCCATGGATCAGGATAATCTTCATGAATAAATCCAAAACTCGGGATGATACAACAGGATCCTTGTTCCGCTAAATCTATTTTCTCTATATGAACTTCAAGAGTGTCACCAGGTTCTGCTCCTTCAACAAATACTGGTCCAGTTGCAGGATTTATATGATCCATATCGAAATTAATCGGTAAATCCTCTGGTTTCTTAATAACTTGGTTGAATGCATCTCGACATTCAAAAATAATTGTTTCTCCAGACTTGATTGTAAGAACTGGTTTATTCTCTTTATCTGCTTTGAAAACAACATCTTTCATAGATACTCTGTGGATTTTTTCTTTGGACATTTCAATCAGTAATAATGAGAATATATTGAAATAAAAATATTACACTGGTAAAAGTTTCAAATAAAGCGATTAAATTTATTAAGTCTATAATTTTTGTATCTTTATGAAAGAGATTTATGAGATGCAAGTAAAGCCAAGAGCTTTAGATATAACTGTAGATGAAGAAGTGAGATTCACTGCAATAGTAGATTATTTACAATTGATTGCTTACGAACATGCGTATAATCTTGAATTGAGTTTCCAGCAAACTTTCAAACAAAACTTGACTTGGTATTTGCTTAGGAATTATATTGAAATGTACAAGTATCCAAAGTTAAATGATTTGTTAACAGTCCGTTCCTGGGTTGCTCACAGCGAGAGTGATATGTATTCCTTAAGGGATTTTCAAATTCTGGATGAATCAGGGAATATAATTTGTAGTGCAACTACTAGTTGGATTTTGTATCATTTCATAAAGAAACGACCGGTTAGTTATATAGCTCATTTTTCTGATAGACCATTCCGACATGAGCGATCAGTTGTTTATGACTTTCCAAAATTAGAATTACCGGAAAAAATTGATGAAAAAGTGGAATTGACAGTAAGACGATCAGATCTTGACCTCAATAAACATGTAAATAACAGGGTGTATCTAGAATGGGCTCTTGAGAGCATGCCTAAGAAGTACATAGAGAAATATCGTATTTCTAAATTTGAAATCAGCTTCAAAGGACAAGCATACCACAAAGACAAAGTTTTGGTGGAAACAGAAATTAAAAAGCTATCAAAAAAAGAAGATGGAATTGTAGCAATTAGTAAAATTAGTAAAATGAAAAAAGGAGAATTGTTAACCAAAGTGAAATCCTATTGGAAATCAATTTAGTTTTGCTTTTCGTGAAAAGCTTGTTCTCCGTATTCAAAAGCACGTTTGTTAGATTCGACTGTTTGTGGGGGTACCATATCCAAGACAGTATTAAGGAGTGTGTCTCGTTTTATCGGTAATTCTTCGGATGATGCTAAACTCCCAAGCATAACAACATTAGTCATCACTTGAGATCCTGCTTTAATTGCAAGTTTTGAGGCTTCAATTTCGACTAATTCTTGTGTTTCACTAAGTCTGGAAATAATTTCGTCTAATTCAGGATAATCAGATAATCCAAGATGTGCGTCAACACCAATATAAGGGTCATTGTTTAAGAGTACTTTTGCATTATCCTTTAGTAATTTCATTTGTCGCAAAGCTTCAAGTGGTTCAAAAGCAAGAAGAATATCACCACTTCTTTGGGGCATGATAACACCTTTAGCATCAGAACCAATTCGTAAGTAGGAGACAACAGTCCCACCTCGAATTGCTAAACCATGAGAAGCTCCAATTCTAACATTAAAACCTTCTTTCATAGCAGCTTGAGCTAGAATTCTTGTTGTAAGAATCACGCCGTTACCACCAACACCACAAATTATTATGTTCATTTTCCAGCAACCACCTGTTTTGTTTTTAAGGGAATTTGTATTTCCCTCGGAATCGATATAGCAAGCTGAGGACAGACTTGTACACACAACCCGCAACCATTGCAATTAGGTAGAATTAACAGATGTTCATTTTCACCTGAGGACCAACCAAAAGCTGGACAACCAAGTTTCTTCATACAAATTTTGCAACCCGTGCAATTTTCGACTGTCACTCTAGCTCTGATCACTTTTTCATTTGTAATTCGACGTTCTCTTCCAGCAAGAATTGCACATTCTCCTCGAGAGATTATAACCTTAGGTCCATCATCTTCGAGATGCCTAGTTATTGTATCTTGGAGAAGCTCTGTTTGAAATGATTCAATAACTTTGATATTCTCAATTCCAAGACCATTGACAATATTAACTAAATCAACCTCAGGAGTTGGTTCACCCATTAAATTACGACCTGTACAAGCATTAGGCTGATGTCCAGTCATTCCCGTTATTGAATTATCAAAAATTATAACTGTTATCTTTGATTTATGCTGTACGGCATTCAAAAGTGATGGTATGCCTGAATGTAGGAATGTGCCATCTCCAATCACTGCTAAGATTGGTTCTTTCACACCTGATTGGTACATACCAGAAGCCATAGCTATTGAAGCACCCATACAAATACAAGTATCAATTCCGGCAATTGGTTCATGAACTCCTTGATTGTAGCATCCTCTATCACCTAGTATAACTCCACCTTTCTTACTTTTTCTTAGGGCCTCTTTTATTGAGTAATAAGTTGCTCTATGAGGACATCCTGCGCATAGTGCTGGTACCCTTTTAGTGAGCATTTCTTCTACTTCTAAGTATGGTTTAGTTAATTCTTCACTAAACTTGACTTTGAATAGCTTCTCAATTCCTCCCCCTACAAGATCTGGATTCAATTCTCCAGTGCGAGGCATTATCTGGTCTTCTTTCCCATGTATTATTACCTCTATTCCTTCTCTTTGAGCAAAAGCTCTTATTTGCATTTCAGTTACCGGTTCACATTCTTCTATAATTAGAACTTTTTCAAGTCCTTCAAAGTAATCGTTTAAGAGTTGTTTTGGAAGAGGATAAGTGGTTGCTAATTTTAGCACCTTTGCACTTACTTTAGTTTTCTCTAACACTTCTTCTACATAAGGATAAGTTAATCCAGAAGCAATAATACCAAATTCTGTTTTAAATGGATTAGTTTTTGTTGTTATTTCTCCTTTGTCTATTAAGATTACTTTATTCCAAGGATTAGTTTCGTTAATCACTGCTGCTCTGTTAATTTTTTCAGTTAAAATTGGTTGTCTTGCTCGAGATAAAGTGGAAATCATCACATATCTTTTCGGATCTTTTTCGAAATGTCCTTCTCTTTTCGGTGGAGTAATTTCTCCAAATGTTACATCGAAATAAGAATGACAAATCCTTGAAGTTATTCTAACAAAAACTGGTAATTGAAGTTCCTCTGACAACTCAAAAGCATATTTCGTCATATCTTTTGCCTCTTGTCCATCCATTGGTTCAAGAACCGGGATTTTGCCTAACATTCCAAAATACCTTGTGTCTTCTGCGTTTTGCGAAGAGTGTTGCCCAGGATCATCAGCAGTAACGACTACCAAACCAGCATTGACTCCAGTTATAGCAATTACAAGCAAAGGATCAGCGATTAAATTCACACCAAGCATCTTTGTTACCATGACTGACCGAACACCAGCAAGTGCAGCTCCTGCTGCAACTTCAAATGCAACAGCTTCATTAACTGAATGTTCTGCATGAAAACCTAATTGTTGTGCAATTGGTCCGAGATTATCAAGAATCTGAGTTGATGGTGTACCAGGAAAAGCTGTTGTTATTCCTGCACCAGCTTCTATAATTCCCCTAGCAATGGCTTCATTACCTGTTAATAAAACTCTTTCACCTGCATTTCTCAGCAGGTTTTTATTGACTTTCATATATTACTACCTCACTGTTTTATTATGCAGTGGTTAGGATATATTTGTCAAGGATTATTGCTATCACTGTGTTATTCTTAGAATTATTAGTTAATTGTACAGCGAAGAAATCAATCTTATCTTTGCCATTTTTTTGATTTCTTAAATTTTTATTATCATTAGTTCACTATGAGTCCTAACCAATTTTTCTTGAGCAATGCTCTTTTTATTAGAAGATCATTGTGATTACAAGTCTTCTATTAAACCGTAACCTTTTTTGCTGCTTTTAATACGTTTTGCTCTTTTCCCGTAAAAAAGTACTCAAAAAATGTTGAATTTCTTTGCTCTTTTTGCTAGAAATGCTAATTTTATAGAAAATTCTTAATATTCTGCAAAAGCAAAAATAATTCCTAGAGATTTTGTTATATATTCAAAATCTCTTTGGCAATAATCATAGCACATCTAATTCCATGACCAGAAGCTATAGATATTTGTCTGTGAGTTTCACTTACAAGATCACCAACGAAACAAATTCGTTTTTCCTTAATGAACTTGTCAAGTTTTATTTCTGAAGGAATGTGATTTGGGTCACGACCAACAGCTACAAGAATAAAATCTGCTACAATTTCCTCTTTACTCTTAGTTTTTACGATGGGAAGGATTTCTTCTTTTTCTTTTTTCGCAGAGAATTCTTTGATAACTTGATTTGGTTTGATTGTGATGAATTTGCTCTCTGTAGCTCTTTTAACAAGGAGTGGCAAAGTTTTGTAGTCTTTCGATCGAGTAATTATTGTTATGTGATTCTCCCTATTTGCCAAATTTATCGCATAATCAAAAGCAGCATCACCGCTACCAATGATTGCTATCTTCTTGTTATAGAATAGTTTCTCAAGCATTTTTTCTGGTTCATAGAATAATAAACCGTTTTTCCATAGCTCCTCTTCACCTTTGAGTTTAATTTTTCTGGGTTTAGTTCCAGTTGCAATTACAAGGTAGGTGCAATTATATTGATTCTTTTTGGACTTGAGTAGAAATTCATCTTGTGATTTATCCCAATTAAGACTTATTATTTCATCCTTTATAGTTTCAATTTCTAGATGTTTAAGATGTTCTTCAAGTTTATAGCAAAATTCCACTCCGGTGATTCCCTTTGGAAACCCTAAATAATTTTCAACGAAATTAGCATTTCTAGCTAATCCACCAATCTTATCTTTATCTATTAGAATAACCTCTAATCCATAGCGCTTCAACTGAATAGCCGCTGCGCATCCAGCTGGACCTGCACCAATTACTGCTATCTGACTTTTCTTATTAACCATCATTTTTTCTCTCCAAAAGTTCATTGCTGGTGACTGGTATTCCGAATCCATGACTTGCTGCTTTCAAAGTATTGAGATGAAGTTCTTCTGTATAAGTTGCCAAGCAATCTATTGGTAAGAAGACTTCGAAGTCATAACAGAAAGCACTTCTAGCTGTCGTTTCACAACATAAATGAGTTGCTACACCGGCAATTACTATTTGTTTACAGTTACTTTTTACTAATAAATCATGCAAAGATGTGTCCTTAAAACAATCATAGGTGCTCTTCTCGAGAACAATTTCATCCTTTATTTCAAATCTAGCATCTATTTTTGCTAAGGGATCACTAATTTTCAGAGAATCGCCCCACCATTTATCCATAATAGTTAATTCCTCAGCGTTAGTCTTTAGCCCATATTTTGTAAAAATCACTAATCTATCATTCTTTTTGAATTCGTTTTGGAGTTTCTTTATTGGCTCTATTATTACTTCAACAGCAGGAAGATAAGCATGTGATTTTGGATTGAGGAAAAAATCTTGCATATCAACAATTAGTAAAGCTGCCTTCTGCATATTAAAATTGAATTCTCTTTTTGAGGAATAAAACTGTGACAGAATTTTTTTCCATTCAGAGATTTTTCTTTCCCTGTTTTCTTGGGTGAAATATTTTTCTTTTTTCACTACCCTCACCTTATACCTAACAAGATTCTTCATATTTCTGAAATTCTTCTATTGTGAATGTTCCATTTTCAAATTTTAATGCGTGTTGACCACAATTACTACCAATGTGGTTTTCTTCCAATTCCCCTATACTTAAGAGCACATCAAACCCTCTGTCTTCAATTGCTTTAATTTTCTGCTTAGCAAATTCCCCTGTTTCAGGAGAAATCATGGATTGAATACCATGAGCTTTGGCTTTCTCTGTTGGATTTATTGGAGTTATTTTAATGAAGAATTTCTTTGGATCATAGACTTCTAAGAGTCTATCTGGATCTAGAGGATTCCCTTTCTCAGCAGCAAAATTTAGTGTAATCTTCCGATCCCCTTTTTGCCAGAATGCTTCTCCATATTTTGCTACTTCTTCTAATGTCCAGATTTTGTATGGAATTACTTCTTTTCGAACGACCTCATCTGTGGAATGAATAGAAAATTGTAGTTGGAAATGGCCATTAGGATAAAGATTATTTTTGATTTCTAACATCTCATCCATGAACTTGATAGCATTACTTGGTGCTATTGTCGAAATACAAGGCATTAATCCAGGAGCATTATATAACTCTGGAAGCTTTCTCATAACCTCTAAAACATCAGGGTTGAGAGCTGGTTCTCCCATTCGAGCAAATTGAACCTTAAATTTCTCCGCAGGAATAGTTCGATCAGGATAACGCTTGGAAACCATATGATCAATTTGCTTATACATAACATCGTAAGAGATTTTACCATGATAATAAGTCCCAGCATCACACATAGAGCATTTGACTGGGCAACCGTACATTGTAGAAAGAATCAAAACCCACTTCTTATCTCGAGGAACCGGTGGTTGAAGAGACTCAACAAATTCAAGGAATTTGCCGTCTTCTTGTGCAATATAGAGTATTGCTAAATCATCACGTCCATACTTTGCTACGATTTCCAAATGATAACACCTATATTTTTCTACTTGGAGTTTTATTCAATCCAGATAGCAAAGTCGGATTTAAGAGGGCTCCTTACTCTTAGTGAAATTGTTCCACACAGGCTTTTTAAAATATTCGGAATAACTTCAACTTTAGGAACTATAATGTAAATTAGCTTGTTTTTTACGGTTAAACTAGAAAAAATCTTTTAAATATACATAATGAGAATACAAAAGAAATAATTGGCGTTTAAAGTTAATCTACAGGAGATAAACTTATGTCTAAAAAAATCAAAATTATTACAGATTCTACAAGTGATATTTCACCTAAAATAGCCAAAAAACTCAATATTGACGTTGTTCCATTAAACATCTTTTTTGGCGAAGAAAAATTCAAAGATGGTGTAACAATCTCTGCTTCCGAAGTCTATCAGAGACTCGAAGAAAATAAGGGTCCTTGGCCTACAACTTCTCAACCAACAGCTCGTGATTTATTGCCTTATTACAATAAAGCATTTGAAGATGGATATGAAACCGTAATATCTGTTCACGTAACCTCAAATATGTCTGGTACATTGAACTCAGTAAACTTAGCCAAACAAATGTTACAAGATAAGGATCTTGTTATTGTAGATAGTACCACAGTTTCCCATAGTTTTGGCTTAATCGTTTATGAGTTGGCAAAACATGTTAAAGCAGGTAAAAGCAAGGATAAATTGATAAATATATTGAATAACACTCTTATTCCAAATGCTCAGATTTGTGCAGTTGTTGATACTCTCGAATATCTCCACAAAGGTGGTAGAATTGGTCGAGCTCAAAAAATCCTTGGAACCTTATTGAATATGAAACCAATTTTACAAGTCAAAGATGGTTTTGTAGACAGCTTTGGTAAAGTAAAAGGATTCGATGAAGCTTTTAATAATTATGTGAAAATGGTTCCTAAAGTATTTGATAGTTTGTTGACTGATACCGTTTGGATAGGCTATGCAGCAGATGATGAAAATGCTAAGAGGCTTTATGAAGCAATTAAGGATTTACCCAATGCTCCCAAAGAAATCGAGATATATGAAATTGGCCCAACAGTTGGTGTTCATTTAGGTCCAAAATCAATGACTATGTCTTGGATTGGTAATTGGGAAACAGATTGGTTCTTCGGAAAGAGTTGATCCTAAATCAATTCATTTCCTTCTTTTCTTATTTTTCTTTTTAAGAAATAATTTCTGTATTGATCTTTTATTTACTCATCAATTAGTTTATTCTGACAAACTGGACAAGTCTTGTGTTTCCTAAGCCATTCTTCGAGGTATTTCTTAATAAAATACGAGCTGCAAAAAGGGCATTGTAAAACTTCATCATCTTCTTGTATTTCCGTTTTTGATATCATGCATTTCTCGTTCTGAATAGGATAGTCAACTTTTGTAGCAATAATTTTGGCATCACTTGAAAGTGATTCTTCTTCCTCAATGGATAACCTCTGAGTTCTGCTAACAGGTTGTCTAGTTCTTGTTGGTGTTTGAGTTCTTGGGGGACTTCTTTTCTTTGGTTTTTTCATATTTATAACAAAAAGCACTGCACCAATAATAAACAACACTACTCCGAAAATTATGAAGAGATAATCATAGTTTGTGCCTTCTACAAATCCATATCTATACAAACCGAAACCAGCAAGTCCTAGACCTGCAATAATTGCAATCCAAGACCAAATACCTAGATATTTCTTTGAAGACATGAATTATTAGTGGGTATCCAAATTATTAAATCTTCTTTATTTTTAATTTTGTTTGGCAAATAGGGCAATTAGTGTTTTTATTAAGCCATTCAAGAAGGTATTTTTTCTGGAAATAGTTTTCACAATTAGGACATTGAAGTGCATCTTCTTTGTCTTCGAATGTTGTTCGAGAAATCATACAGATTGCTTTTTTTGGAGGATTTCTTGTTTCAGTAAATAAGTATGTATAAGCTTCATCTTCTATTTCCTGAGTCTTATTTGAAAACCACTCATTTGCTCGAGCAGATAATTCATCTATATTATCATCATCTTCAGACTCTCGATCTATCCTTTCAAGTGGAACTTTTCTAAGATCTTTATTTTTTTCTCTATTTATTATGAAAAAGACAATTGCTATAACAATTGCAAATAATCCAATCGAAAGAAGTGGAATATAGACTTTAGGTTCTCTTGTAAAAATTGTAGCAATACCAACGACAAAGAAAATAATACCAACAATAATTATGTTAATAAATCGTCTTTCTGTATTGCTTAACTCCAATCCCATGAGGTTAAAAGTCTTCACCGTATATATAATCATTATGTTTTTAATTATTGGAGTTAACATCCATATAGGAATGCATTACTGCTTAGAGGAATCTATCTTGAACCAAGTTAGAATCTATGATTTACAGCTGAAAGATTGGAGTAAAATTAGAGAAGATTTGACTGAACAAGTTTACGGAAAATCATTAATCCCAAGTGATTGGTCTAACGTAGCAATTTCTCTAACGAAAGTAGAACCTAATGGAGAATTTCGAAATCACATTGATTCATATCATCATATTTTCTATTTCATAAAAGGAAAAGGTACTGGTTATATTAACAATGAAAAATATGAAATAACACCTGAGTTAATGGTAGAAATTCCTGCAGGCATAGATCATGGATATAAGAATACCGGAAAAGATGAGCTAATTCTATTAACAATCAATATTCCTAAAAAAGAAAAGAAATAATGGCTATTGATTAAACATCAAAGTCCATCATTATATCGTCAGTACTATCTGCTAGAATGTATGTTGGTTGATTCATTTCTGAAGAGCTTTTCCTAACAAAGTGAACTGGTGACTCTATCTCATCTAGTAAACCCTTCTTAACGAAGTCACTTAAGTCGATAGGTATACGAATTTCATTAAGATACTTCCAAATGAGATCATAAGGAGCTTCTTGATATTTCTCTACTAGTCGAATGATTGGTTGAGCAATTTTTTCCAATCTTTCGTCCAGATACTTCTCGATCTTCTGAATTAGTTTGTTCAGTGTTGCTTTGTCTTTTGTTGGATTGCGTACTGTTTCGATGTATATTTCTGTGA
This sequence comes from Candidatus Heimdallarchaeota archaeon, assembly GCA_023128635.1. Next base: position 10,486 of record JAGMDP010000168.1, read on the forward strand.
AGAACTCTGGATTTATTTCAAGAGCTTGTATAATTGATTCTCTTATTGGTATTTGTTTGTCAAGGATAACTTCGATGTTTGCAAGTCGTCTCATAGATGAAATAATGAAGCTGAAGCTAAAAGTTGGGTCTTCGTTGACAATGAGAGCTCGTAATGCCTTATTTAACAAGTCTCTGCAGTAAACATAGTTTGCTAACAGGATGTTTTCTAGGTCTCTGGAACCCATTTTCTGAATGTCTTCATAGACATCGTGTATTGTTTCATCTTTTGTGTAGACTACTTTGCTCTTTGATAGGAGTGATTGTGGAATACTTCCGTCAGTTACTCTTTGAATATACTTTCTGAAATCATCTCGAGTATGTAGGGATGCATTAATAGAGACATCTTTTTCCACCAAGACATGGTGTCTTCTATAGACATCATCGCTGGTAACAAGTATAGCACCAATATCTGATTTCTCCCAGACTTTATCGTAAGCCAAACTACCATAGACCATAAGTGACAACATGTATTCATCTTGTTTTACTTTCTCCAGTAAGGAATCAAAAGCATCTTGATAGTCTTTTACGACAAGTGATCTATCTACATTTGATGGACCGATTTGTGAGGGAACAATATCTTTTGGATCAAAAGAATCCCAGCTAAAGTGATACTGAGGCATATGGTACTCAATGCGTCCTTTCTTTGTTAATTTTACAGGAGCGTAAGTTCTTCGTACGATTCTTCTTCTTTGCAGGTAATCCATATCCATGAAATACAAGCCTTTATCTCGAGCATAGGTATTCAGTTCTTTTTCCGTTGCTGTGCCTTCATTGTTTGAGATGAAGTTCAGTAATATCTCAAAATTCTTCAAAGCATGTTCATCAAGAAACTTGTAAGCTTCTCTAATTGTGTGTTCTATAATCTCTTTTGATGCTGTGCTATTAATCAAGTTCTTGTAAAGAGGAGTGAAGAAATCAGGATAGAGTTTCTTAGCTTGAAGAATAACTTCTCGTGGTGGAAAAATACCATTCATGTAGCACATTAGATAACCCATTTCACTAAGAGCATGAACTAGAAACCACATAGCATATTCAGGTTCGTCTTTTATGAAAAGGAATTTTTCAGCTTTATATAGGTCATAATGTGTTGCTCCATGATAAATTGCTCTGCTTATTGTTTGGTCTTGTCCACTTATTGTTTTACTGATATTCTTATACAAGTCATCAATACTGTTATCTCTGCTAAACAATAGTTTACTGCGAGAGAGGCTTTGATGATTAGCAACTCTTCTTCTTCCAAAGATGTTCCTTCTGAAGGTATTGATATTATAGATGCCTATATCAAATGGTATACCATTTTCAACGATTCTTTTGTAACCTGCACTACCTTCTTTTGTTACAACCATGATGTTGACGTTTGATCGTTCATGTACTCTATTATGTGCTAAACTGCCAAAAAGTATGATTCCTAGAACTTGAGTGTCTTGTTTTGCTCTCTCAACAAACAGTTCTAGGGCTGCATCATATTTCTCTCGAACCTTAGGATCTTCCAGTTAGTTCACCACCTGCTTTGAAAACTTCTACTCGTCCGAATCGTAATCCTGGTAGTATAAGTTTCGGTTGACTGTCAGCGGATTCATCTTGGTGAATCTCACAATCATTAACTGTACAAAACATTGTTTTACCTCCAGTTAGTCCGAAAGTACTTTTTGCAAGAACTTCCCTGTGTAGGAATCCTTACACTTAACGATGTCTTGAACGGTTCCTTCTGCTATGACATAACCACCTTCAGCCCCGCCTTCGGGACCAAGGTCAATAACCCAATCTGCAGACTTGATTACATCGAGATGATGCTCAATAACTATCACTGTGTTACCTGCATCCACAAGTTTGTTTATGGTCGTCAGTAGTTTTTTGATGTCTTCCATATGTAAACCAACAGTTGGTTCGTCCATGATGTAGAGGTTGTCTTTGAGTTTCTTTAGTTTGCCAAGTTCCTTCGCAAGTTTTACTCTCTGACTTTCACCGCCTGAGAGTGTAGGAGCTGGTTGTCCAACTTTGAGATATCCCAGACCAAGTTCCATCATTGTTTTAGTCTTATGATAAATTAGCCTAATATCTTTGAAGAATTCATTAGTTTCTTCAATAGTCATCTCAAGGATATCACCGACACTCTTGTCTTTATACTTGATTTCAAGAACTTCTTCGTTGAATCGTTTTCCTTTACACACAGGACATATAGATTGGATGTTTGGCATATATTGTAGCTCGATTCTTACCAATCCTTCGCCGTTACATTCAGAGCAACGACCTTCTGCAGCATTGTAGCTGAATCTGCCGATTTTGTATCCTCTTTCAACAGATTCAGGTAAATCAGTATAGAGTCTTCTAATTTTATCAAAGAACCCTACAAAAGTGGCTGGTGTTGATCTTGAATGTCTACCTATTGGTGATTGATCAATAATTCTTACATCGACTACGTTTTCCATACCATCGATTCTCTCAAGTTTTCCTGGTTTGATTCTTGGATTACGCATATCATGAATTA
>JAGMDP010000169.1 GCA_023128635.1 Candidatus Heimdallarchaeota archaeon
TTTGTTTCCAAGAACATCTTCTATGAGTGTACTTTTTCCACTTCCGGAAACACCTGTAATACAGATAAAGATCCCCAGAGGGAATTCTACATCAATGTTCTTTAGGTTGTTTTCTTGTGCACCGATTACTGTCAATGATTTACCATTTGTTTCTCTAGCTTTACCTAAGTATGGAATCTTCTTTTTACCGGTGATATATTGACCGGTAAGAAACTTGGGATTCTTTAATATCTCATTGTAGTTACCTTCTGCAACAATATTACCACCATGTATTCCTGGTCCTGGACCAATCTCTATGATATGATCTGCATGTGAGATTGTTTCAAGATCATGTTCAATAACAATAACTGTGTTCCCAGTATCTCTAAGTCGCTTGAGGATGTTGATTATCTTATTACTATCTCGAACATGAAGACCAATACTCGGTTCATCAAGAACATATAGCATACCCATTAATTCTGAACCTAGTTGTGTTGAGAGTTTTATTCTCTGAGACTCTCCACCGGATAGTGTGCTAGCTCGTCTGTTTAGTCTTAAGTAGTACAAACCGATGTCCATTAGTAATTGTATCCGTTTCTTAAGTTCAAAAATAACTTGATTGCCAGCCTTCTCTTTTGTTTCTGGAACGTTAATATTTTCAATAAACTCTAACAGATGGTTTATGAAATACTCACCAATCTCAATGATATTTTTGCCTTCAACAGTGACATGTACTCTTTGTTTAATCAGTTTCATACCATTACAATCTGGACAAGTGTGTTCAGCCATATACTTACGGTACCACTCATATCGTTCTCCTTTCTTTCTATCATTGCGATAGAAGCGATCAAGGTAGTTAATTATACCGAGGTACTTGACTTCTTTCCCTACATGACGGTGACGATATTTATTTGGCCAATCAGGTGGTTCTAGTAGGATAAATTTCTCTTTGATGCCATAAAGTAGCTGTTGTTGAATATCTTTGGGAATGTCTTGAAAAGGAGTGTTTTCTACATCATAATCAAGATGTTTAGCAATACTATACAACCAATACTTTGGATACCAAGTTGTAGCTCCTTTCTTCATACTCTTCTTAGGATTAATAACAACCAAGTATGGTTCTGCTTTGAGTAGTGTTCCCACACCCAGACAATTTCTACAAGCATGTTCAGGTATGTTCGGAGAGAATCCTCCCGGTAATAGTGTGTGCATGATTATATGATGTTTCTTGCATCCAAAGTTCTTGTAAAACTTCTTCTTAATATCATCAGTGATCTCTTCTGAAAACTCGAAGCGAATGATATTATTAGCAACTAGGCGTGCATTCTCAATTGACAATGCAAGTTGTCGGTAGAGCTCTCTTTTGATGATGAACCTATCAACTAAAGCTTCTATACAGTAGTCTTTGTCCTCATCTAACTCAATCTCGTCATTAAGACTGTGTTGTTTTCCATCAATCTTTATTCGTTTATACCCCTTCTGTCGAATGTCATCAAACAAGTAGGGATAGTCTTCTCCATAGAACTTATTCACAGGAGCAATGATTTCTATACTTGTTCCTTCTGGTAATGTCATCAGATGATCAACTATCTGATTAGCATTCCGAGTAGTAATAGATTCATTACAGTAAGGACAATGTGCTTGTCCTAGTACCGAGTATAAAATTCTCATGTATGTGGCTATATCAGTCATAGTTCCCACTGATGATCGTGGGTTCTGTGTGCCAGTTCTTTGCTGGATCGCAACAACCGGCGATAAGCCTAAGATCGAATCTACATCTGCACGTTCTAGCATTGGTAACATAGTTCTAGAAGTCGCTGACATTGACTCGAAAAACCTTCGCTGTGCTTCTCCAAAGATGACATCAAAAGCCAACGAAGTCTTCCCGGATCCTGATACTCCCGTTATAACGGTGAGCTGATCACGAGGAATGTCTACGTCTATATTTTTTAGATTATTTGTTCTCGCGCCTTTCACTGAAATAGTGTCTCTCATACTATGCCTCCTATCATCATTGTAATCCGAAGTTTCGAGTCCGACAAGTTACTGGAACTTGTGTGTCAAACTTACTGGATCTGATGTTTGAATGAGGTTTCTCACGTAACTGAGATACTATTCTGTGACAAGCTTCTTCTTATATATCTTATCATTACCCTTGTTATACTGGAAAACCTTATTTCCTACCATTATTGTTATTTTATAGACCAAAATGAAAATAATAGAAGTTTCATCGAAAGTTAAAACAAGAGATGGAGTAAATTTAGCTACTATTACTGTCTTACCAGAAACAAGAGAAAAAATTCCAGCAATGCTTATTCGTACACCCTATAGTGCTGAAAAAAAACTTGGAATAGCTAAAACACTTGTTCAAGAATTTAATCAAGGTGTTGTTTTACAGGATTGCCGAGGAAGATTTGATTCTGAAGGAACATTTAAAGTATTTTTGGAAAAGGAGGATACTTTAGACACCATTGCTTGGATTAAACAACAAAATTGGTTTAATGGTGATTTGCATATTTTCGGGGCGTCTTATCTTGGGTATGTTGCTCTGGAAGTTCTTGGTTTAAATGAAGCTCCTATTAAATCTGTTTTTGCTCCAACAATTTTGGGAGATATTAAAGACTCCATTCATAGAGGTGGTGTCCTGCAACTCCACTGGGCTCTACCTTGGGCAATTATGACTGCTAAACAAAAACAGCGCCCATGGAGTGAAGTTGGTGGTTCATGGCCGGAAAATTATGATATAACTATCAAACAGTCTTATAAGAAAGCACTAGAAATTCTTGGTTGGCCTGATCACATTTGGCAATTATTTACTTCTGGAGCGGATAATCCTATCTGGAATGAAATTTCTTTATCAATAGGATCTGCACCTCTTCCCAAATTTTGCTTAGTTGGAGCATGGTATGATTTTCTTCTAAATGCAACTTTATCAACCTATGAATGGCTTACAAAGAAAGGGAATATACAACCTGATTTAATAATTGGCCCTTGGAGTCACAATGGTTACTTAGCAAGTCAAGCTGGGATTGAATCTTGGGAGTTTGGAAAAGCAGGTAAAAGCAATTTTATTGAAGATTTGAGAGATTTTCTTTTGAGAGTAGATCAAAAATCACCTCAAATAATTAGGACATTCATTCTTCGATCCAATAAATGGATGAAATTGAATTCTTGGCCACCTGAAAATGCAATTGCAGAAAAACGATATTTAGCAATGAATAATCAGCTTGCAAAAGAAATTCCTATTGTAGAAGAAATTGAATTAAATATTATCGCTGATTATTCTAATCCTATTCCAACTCTTGGTGGAATGCTTTGGGAATCATTTGATCCAATAACTCCTGGTCCAGCAGATCAATCTCCTTTAAGAAATAGAAAGGATATTCTTAGATTTATATCAAAACCACTGGAATCTGATTGCTGTTTACTTGGTCCAATTAAAGTCATATTGTGGGTAAAAACTCAAACATCAGAAGCTCATTTTACTGCTAAATTAAATTTCATAGATACAGAAGATAAAGAAGTAATTATCCAAGAAGGAATACAAAGAGTCTTAGGTCCTTTGGAGGATTTTCAAGAAATCACAATTGATCTTTTAGCTACGGGTATTGCTTTAGAGGAAAATGAAAAACTTAGCTTGGAAATAAGTTGGTCTAATTATCCAAAGTATTCTCTGCCACAAATTAAAGAAAACATAAATCAATCAATTGCTTTAGGAAAAAATATGCCTTCCTATGTTATTCTACCATTTATAAAAACAAATGATTTACATATCTAAAATGATTAAATTTTAATCCTCAGACATAAAAACCTGATTCGCTAGTTCTTCTATTAACTCATTCTCTGTTACTCCGAGTTCTACCCCAAGATTATTTGTCAATGATTGCCATATTGATGATGATTTCTTGATTTCCTTAATGATAGCATCTAGTTTTTGAATTGCTGTAAATGACTGACCTTTAAAGACATAACAAAATAGTAGTGGTGCTTCTATTTTTAGAAGCAAGGTGTATTCTTGATGTTGGATTCTTTCAATAGAGCCCCCAGTTGCAAAAGCTTGGTGCATAAACGCATCAATAGCTGTTAGGAATCCTCCAACAAACATTTCATCAATCATTTCTTTCTGAGAGAATTTTTGTGAGTAAACAGTAACTCCTCCCTCATAAACAATAATTAAGAGAACCGGTTCTTCTGCTTGGAGTTTAGGAATTTCGACTGATCGCTTATCGATCATTCGTACGACGTCACCATTTAGTTCCTCTGTTTCTTGTTCAAGATTAATTCTTTCTCTCTTGATTGGTTGTGTTTCTGCTGCTTTTTGGTGACTCTTGATTATATCAATTGCTCGAGAAACTTTCATTCCAAGCCTTCGTAAACCTTTTTCCTCGGTTATTTGTTCTGCTTGATCTAGGAATAATTTGGCTTCAGGAAGCTTCTGTTGTATCAAAGAAACATTTGCTTTTAACCAGAAATTTTCCGCGTACATTGTGTGTGATTCTATAAGCTCAGCGATTTCAAAGTGTTTCTCAATCATGGTATTAATATTATTCATATCATCAAAATTTTTGCTTAGATGCATTTGCTTCAAGTATAATTCGCTGAGATTAAACAAAGCAATAGATGTTAAGCCAATATCAATTATTTCTCCATTAACAATTTCATTGAAGATGTTCCTGGCTTTTCGTAAAATATCTAAATTATTGCTTTTCTTAAGAATGAGAGCAGAAGCAAGACGGTATTTTAGATTGCTAATAAGATTATTCTGTTTCTCAATGCTCTTTTGCATTTTCTTCATGTGATCTTGTGCTTGTTCTAGTGTATTGTTCTCTATATTTACCAGGATTAACCAGAATAACGCGCTTGCTAGTTCCTTCTTATTTTTCTGGTCTTCTCGCAATTCCTTACATTTTGTTAATTGCTCAATAGCTTGTTCGTACTCTCCTCGTTGATACAAGATCATACCTAGTGTTTCTAAAATATCATCTATCCCTAGATTTGATTCGAGAGTTTGAAGTATTTCTTGAGCTTGAGTAAGATAATTTGTTGCTTGATTTAGTTCTCCCTTCAGAAATAGGACATAGCTTAAAGCATTTAATGTCTCTGAGATACCTATTTTGTCATTGATTTCTTCTCTAATTGAGAGGCATTGTTCTAAACTCTTAATTGATCTATCGAACTCACCAAGATGATTGTAGATTAAACTCTTGCTGAATAAAGAATTGGCTATTAAATCATTATTTTGAATCTCTTCACTTAAAGCTGAACTTTGCAAGCAATGCTCTAATGCAGGACCAAAATCTCCTTTCCAGAGGTAAATGTTACAAATATGATTTAGAATATCTGCTTCTGCAGCATCGTTTTCAATCTCTCTAGCAATAGTCAAACTTTGCTGGAAAATGAGAAGGGCTCGAACAATATCGCCCATTTTAAAATAAATTCGAGCAATAGCATTATTTGAACTTACTAAACCCTGCCTATCATTCAAGTCCCTTCTTAAAGATAAACTCTGCAAATAGCTATCAAGTGAATTTTTTAAATCCTCTTCGACTTCAAAAATAAAACCTTTCTCATAGTTTAAAATCGCTTTTCTGATAAAAAGGATGTTAGGATCGGTTTTCTTTAGTTTTTCAAGAACCCTCTCACCAAGTTTAATGTAAGCAAGACTTTTCCCAAATTCTCCTAAATGAGATAAAGCCACTGCTTTTGCTATGATTGCATCAAGCATTTGTAGAGAGTCTTCCAACTTCTGACTATTATTCAAGATGTCCTCTGATAATTTTAATGCTTGCTCATATTTTCCTGTTTCATTGTAGATTTCAACTTCAAGTAATTGGAACTTTAAACGCTCAGGTGTTCGCATTTGAGCGTTAGAACTAATAACACCAAGTTCATGGAGAGCCGCATCAAATTTCCCTACAGAAATTAAATCCTTGATAAGTGTGAATTTTTCTGATTGTTTGGGAAACATGGTTTTATCAGCTCTAGGTGACTCTAGACATATAGTCTTACTAATGGTGTATTAAAATATTAATGAAGAGGAATATAATCTTTCGTTTGAGGTAAAAAGAAAATAAAAAAGAGACCCAATCAAAGGGATCTCTTGAAGAAATCAGTCATAGCACTAATGCTTTTCTTTCTGGTTGCAATGTCACCAAATCCTCCATGACCGACTTCACCGTACTCAATATATTCGAAGTCTTTCCCTTCTTCTTTTCCTAATTCCAACAATTTATCTCTGAAAGTACGAGCTTGAGAGATTGGGCATCTAGGATCATTGATACCATGCAAGATAAGTAATTTAGCAGTCATTTTATCTGCGAAATTAATTGCGCTGCGGTCATACCATAGATCTTTATCTTCTATTGGACTACCCATTTGTCTTTGTAGGAAGTATTTGAAGTGAGGCATTGATTCATCAAACATTGAGAGCAAATCACTTATACCAATCCAAGCAAATCCTGCTTTCCAATGTTCTGGTTCTTTTGTGACTGCTAAGAAAGTCATGAAACCTCCGTAAGAACCTCCTCCAACACCAATTCTATCGGGATCTACATATGAAAGAGTTTTAAGATACTCTGCTGCGTAAACAGCATCTTTGAGGTCTTTTCCACCCCAATCTTTTATGCAGGCATCTCTGAATTCTACTCCGTATCCTGTGCTTCCACGAATATTTGGGAGAATTACTACGAAACCTTCTGAAGCAACGTATTGCATAAAGGCATTGAACATCCTAAAGTATTGTCCTGTTGGGCCGCCGTGAATGTTCACAATAGCGGGTAATTTTACTCCTTCTGGAACATCTTTTGGTTTGTAGACAATCGCTGGAATTTCTAGACCATCAAATGATTTGTATTTAATGTATTCTGGTTCACTAAACATGCTTTTGTCAATGGAACCATATTCTGCTTTCAAAAGTACTTCATATTTATCAGTAGACAAATCATAGAGCCAAACTTCTGGTCGATCTAAATCACTGCTATAGAAGAATATAATCTTTGTACAATCAATCCATTGAACACCAAACGCTAGTCCTTGAGGTATTTTAAGTTCCTTCTTTTCTCCAGTTTCTACATTGTAAATTATTGGTTTAATTGTGGATTCTGTATTTTCGAGGACAGCTAGTTGTGATCCTTCCGGACAGAATTTTCCTACATACTCTATATCTTTGCCTTCACTTAGCCACTTAATTTCTTCTGTCTCGATATTAAAAATACCAACTTTTTCAACACCAGAAGCATCAGATTGAAAAGCGAAACTCTTGCTATCAGGAGCCCAATCACCAAAATTATCATGAGAGCCTTTCTCAGTAATTCTGATTACTCGCTTCATATCACCTGTTTCATTGTTGTAGAGATAAATATCATCATTTTCTAGATTTGTTTTCATCTCATTGGTACCCATTGAAATCCATTTATCATCTGGACTCCATGAACCACCCATTACAGGCACATCTGAAGCAGAAAGTTGAGTATCTTCAGAACCATCAAGCTTCATTTTATGAATATTCATCTGACCGGATTTTGTGCTCATAAAAGTAATCCATTCATTGTCATGACTCACAACTCCAACGTGTTCTTGGGCTTTAGGCGTCTCAGTAAGTGCTACAGTCTTACCTGTTAGATCTATTGACCAAACATCATTTTGTTCATTTCCACCTGCATCTTTTCCAAAGAAAATATTTTCAGCTTTTCTATCCCAGGCAAAGCCAGTACGAGGTGCTCTTGGAATTTCTCCATGAGATATTTGCTCGATCTTTTTTGTTTCAAGATCCATAACATAAAGCTCAATTTTCCCTGTCTCATCGTAATAAAAGGCAAGTTTCTTTTTATCATAAGATAAATTTGGTAAACTGAAAGAAGGGAGACTCATCAATTCATCAAAAGGTAGAGGTTTAGGTTTGTAATCTTTCATAATAAAGAAGATAAATTATTGGTATTAATTAAAGCTTCGTAGAGTTAAATAAAATATTCTACAAACCATAATAAGAGATTAAGCGATTCTTATTTAAACAAGAGTTACCTTTCTGCTTGAGAGGCAATATACTCAAATAATTAAATAATATATTTAGAATTGTTAATTTAAGTGGTAATAATGGCAATTGGATTCTATTTCAAATCCGCTTTCAGGAATATTTGGAACAATAAGAGAAAATCCTTTGTTTTTCTTATTGGAATCTCCATTTCTCTTACTATTATAATTTCCCTTAGTTCATGGTCCACAACTGCTTCTACACTGGCAATTAGAGACTTTGCCAATGATCAAGACTATGATTTAAGAGTGCGCTCTTATATCCCTCAAAATTTACCCACTATTCAGAATTGGTTGAATAATCAATCAATAGTTGAATCCACAGCTCGATTATATCATAATCTTGCTTTCTTTAATGCAGAAGACAAGAATCCATTTTATCGTTTTTGGCCACTTGATGATCAAGAAAACAATGATGATCCAGTTACTATAACAACGTTATTTCTCTTTCCAAATCAAAGCATTGAGAGGATTTCAAGGCAGTTCAATGTGGAAGGTGAGTTTGATTTAGGATTAAATGATGTTTTGATTAGCAGAAAACATGCTGAACAAATGAAATATTATCTAAACGTCACAGTTGAACCAGGTATGACTATTAATCTCACCGTGTGTAGACAAAGCGTTGATTTTGGAGTATTCTTATTCCAATATGAACCAATTAATTTCTACAATATCACAGTCAGAGGGATCTACGATAGTAGAAGTTCTGTAACAATGTTACAACGTACATTCTCTCATGAGCAAATTAAAGATTCAATAATCTTCCTAAAAGAAAACATGTTAGATGTAGATATTGTTAGAATGGAACAAAATGGTCTAACACCTATTTTAGTAGCTAAATGTAAAGGCAATGTGCTAGCAAGTGATGGAATCAATGAGGTAACTGCAAAGATAGAACAATTATCAGAATTTCTTGTAATTGCTCATCCAACTTCTTTAGCTTTCATTCTTGACATTCCATATAGCAATTTATTACAAGTTTATAGTAGGGCAAATTCACTTATGGTAGTATTAGTTCCAGTGATTCTTTTAGGGACAATCCAAGCCATATTAACTACGAATATTATCCTTGATAACCGGAAAATAGAAATTGAAATTTATCAAGAAAAAGGTGGTCAGAAGTGGCAAATTATTGGGGCAATATTAATTGAATTTTCTATACTCTCAATTATTGCTATTGTCTTTTCAATAATCTTATCTCTAATAGTTGCATCTTTAATACCTGCTATTGCTTCCCAAGAATTAACAGCATCCTCATTTGCTGATTTCTTTATGAATATTGAATTTTCATATTTAATAGCAGCAATATCTTCAAGTGTTGCTATAATCATAGTTTCATTATTTGTTATAATAAAAGTGAATCAAATACTGAGTTCTGATATTTCAGAGAGAGATCTCATCTTTAGAGAAAAATTGCAAAAACTCATAACTATAATTACTCTTTCTGTCTTAACAGGAGCCACAATTGTTATTTTTATTGTTTTCGCGGTAATCTATGGAAGGAAATATGGAGGAGTCTACACTTTTTCCGTAGATAATACACAAAAAAGTTCACTACTATTTATTACTCTCTCCATCGGAATTCTACTTATAGCTGGCTTATTATCAATAGGACTATTTTCATTGCTTGGAAATATTGACAAATTACCGGTAATTAAAGACTTTTTGAAGAAAACCAAGAAAACAAAAGCAGGAAGAAAAAGAGTTTCTTACTTGCATATATTTCTATTAGTTGTTTTCTTTTTATTTATTCTTTCAAGTACAATTCTTAGGTTTCTTAATAAAAGAATCATGCGAAAAAATAGTTTCTTCTTAGTAAACTATTTCAGAAATTCCAAATACAAATTAAACACAACCATGATTATCTTATTAATAATGACAAGCACGATATTTTTTGCATTAACACTGATAAGTACTATGCAAAGCACCGACGTGGAAGTCAAATATTATAATAACGGTGCTGATTTAAGGATTGTAACTCAAGATATTCATCACTCTTTTGAGGATAATCTTACACAAATCGAAGGCATTAATGAAACTATGAGTGTTATGAAAACTAGTGGAAGATATGGTTCTGATACTCTTTTAACCTTGTATGGTATTGATCCGATTAAATATAGTTCCATTGGGAGATGGATTGAGAGTAGTTTCTATACAAAAGATGTTCCTGAAAATTATGATGCTTCAAATTATGAAGATTGGTTAGAAATTCTCAAAGCAAATGAAAATGGTACTCTAGTTAGTGATGTGTTAGTTGAATTAAGTCCATCTTTAACATTTGGTAGAATTGTGCAAATTAACTCCTTACCAATTGAAGCTACTCTAGGTAGTGATTTCTTCAATGTTACAGGAATAATTCATTCCGCACCGGGATTTGGATTATCATCAGGAATAAATCTAGAATTAGAACAACCAAATGATTATTACATGATAATAAATGAGGAAAAAATCTTTGACGAGTATGGAATAATATCATCGAATCTATTCTTTGCCAGCTTAGATCAAGGGGCAAATGTTGACCAAGTAATAGCTGAATTGCTGGAGCTCGATGAAGTAATCGCAGTAAATCCTGAGCTTGTTAGTGAAGATTTTACAGAACGATATGTTAACAATTACGTCCCTTCACTAAGAGTATTCTTAATAATGCAAATAATTTTCACCGGAATTATAGGATTACTTGTAATTATTTCAAATATTGATTACATTATGACTCAAAGAAAACAAGAAACTGCAATCTTTACAGCCTTAGGAAATACTAATGCAAATTACCTAAGAATGACTGTTACGGAAGTATCTATTATAGTTTTAACAACAATTATTGCAGGAATAATTATAGCCATACCATTGACTTTGTTGACAACAGCGGTAATAGTACCATTCTTAACGGATATTTTGATAATTCCTTATAGTTTCAGTATTAACTACCTTGTATCTGGAGGAATTATATTAGCATTGTTTCTTATAGCATTTCTAGGGGCAATACCTTCTATCATAAGAAATAGTAGACAAAAAACAGCAGAAGCAATAAAAGATGAAACCTCAGGAGCTTATTAGCTACTAATTTCATATTACCTTTTATGCTGTAAAATGAAAGTAAATTAGAGTTTTAAATCATAATATTCGCTTTCACGAGATTTTATGGGATCAAGCTCTTCCTCAGTCTTTTCTCTGAAACGTAAGAAATTCCTGATTAGATAAACAAACAGCATTATTGGTACAGGTAAAATAAATATAACCCAATACGAAAAACCAAATGTAAAACCAATAATAATCTATAAAGCATATCCTATAGAAACTACTAACCCATAAAAACGGTAAAACTTATCGAAGACTCTTCCTGACAAGAATTTTTCTCCTCTATTCATAATTTCCTTTTATATTAATATGGGTTTATCTTTTATATATAATTTATCTATTATCAAAAAATATTTTAGAGATTTTATTTTGCAGATGTATCAGTTTGCATCATACCCCACTTATGTCCTTCTGGGTCTTTGAAAAGCGCTAACCATCCAACGCCTGGTACAGGCATTTTATCCCCAATAATAATCCCTCCATTATCTATGACTTCTTTTATTGCTACATCAATAACCGGAACATCTATTGTATTAGCTGGTTCTTCTTCTGGATCATCTCTACGACCAAGACCACTATTTATTCCAGGTTCATCCTCTTTCCCTGTTTCTATCAATTAATATTCTGTTGGTCCATCCCACTTGACAAATTTCCAATCAAATACTTTAGTGTAAAATTCAATTGTTTTTTCTATATCTTCAGCTATTAATTCAAAATGTACAACTCTGGGAATGTAATCACCATTGATTTGTATTTATATAGATGATTTACAAGAAATAAAGTTAATTCTTAACAAATTCATTCTATAATAATTTGTAAAGACCCTTGAAAAAAGTAATAAATAAAATTCATTGATTACAGTTATGATTGAAATTTCCAGAGAACAAGCTCAGCAATTTATTTTGCAAATACAAGGATTAACAACAGATAATTCATCTTTGACATTATTAGATATTATTAAGAGAATACATAACTTACAAATTGATACTATTTCTGTAGTAGCTCGAGCTCAAGATTTAACAATTTTTAATCGTAAACTTGATTATCAAGAAGGACAAATCTGGAAATTGCTGGAAGAGAAAAAACTTTTCGAATTCTGGTCTCATGGAATTTGTTTAATTCACTATGATGAATTTCCGTTTTATGCTTGGAAAATGGAATATAAAAAAGAAAATCCATCCAATTGGTGGAGAAAATGGTTGCCAAAGAATAAGGATATCATAAATAGTGTTTACAAGCATGTAAAGAAAAATGGTCCGACTAGGAGTGCTGATTTTAAAAGAGAAGAAATTCGTAAAAGTGAAGGTTGGTGGGATTGGAAAAAAGAGAAATTAGCTTTAGAAGTACTATTTGATCAAGGAAAATTACTCATCGCTTATAGAAAAAATTTCCAAAAATATTATGATTTAAGTGAAAGAGTTCTACCATCAGGAATAAACACAGAACCACTTGGAAAAGATGAATTAGCAGATTATCTATTACAAACAGTTTGTTCTTCTCTTGGAATAGTTAGTTATGAAGAATTACGACACTATATTGGAATGGGTGTTTTTAGATATCTTTGGAAAAATAATCGGAAATTTATATTGAATTATCTTCAAAATAAAGTAGAAGAAGACAAATTAATTGAAATTAATATTGAAAGCCAAGAAACCAAGCACTTCATATTGAAAGAACACGAAAGCAAATTAAATAATTTGGACACCAATTTA
>JAGMDP010000017.1 GCA_023128635.1 Candidatus Heimdallarchaeota archaeon
ATGTGTTCCAAGACAGCAACTTAGCTGTAGACATACTACCTTACCATATTTGGAAGAATGTTCTCCCAGAAGATCATGAAAACCAAGCTGTTAGTTGGGCCGCTAGTGATCCTGAGAAACTAATGGGAATTGGTCCATTTTATCTATTTGATTATGATGGAACCAACGGAATCCTTCACCTTAAAGCCAATACACATTGGACAGACTGGGGTGGACACACCGCTCAATTAATTGATGATCTTTACTTCGAGTTCTGGTCTAACAAAGAAGGTGCTCTCTCAGCTCTTGCTGGTGGAACTCTTGACATGGTAGATTCACAATTCAGTCCTCAATTAAACGAAATCCCTGCAACTGTTGATTACACAGTAGTAGTCGCACCTGGTTCACAGGAAATAGGCCTCAACTGCTTACATCCATACCTTTCTGGTACATTAGCTCCAATCTCATCTGAAGATTCTGGAAAATACATTAGACAAGCTATTAGCCACTTAATTCCAAGAGAAACCATCGTTGAAGAAATCCTTAACGGATTAGGTTCACCTGGTATTACAGCATATCCAATGGTTATCGGATTTGATGACACATTAGAACCATACGAATACAGCATTGACATAGCCAAACAAAAGATGGAAGCTGCTGGTTTCGTTTATGCAGAAACTGATACTACTGGTTTTGGTCTATACGTTGTAATAGGTATACTTGCTCTTGCTGGTGCAAGTCAAGTCTTCTTCTTGAAGAGAAGAAAATAAGCCACTCGGCTTATTTCTTTTTTCTTTTTTTCTTTTTGTTCCGAGCAGTCATTTTTGTACTTGCTTCTTACCCATTATTTCAAATAGCATTCTGAGGAAAATCCTTTAAAACCAAGTTTCATACTTAATTTCAAGACCACGAAAATATATAAAAGACAGAAGTAAAATTGATAATCATTAGTATTTGATAAAATGTAGTTCAAAAAATCAATCGAGAAGTGATATCGAAATGAATAATCTCAAAGTTAGAAAGTCAGGTTTAATGTTATCGGTAATAATTCTGAGTTTGCTCATAACTCCTTTCCTTGCTACAAAAGGAGAAACTTATCAATTAATTTATTCTGATTTCTTTATTGAACCATCGAAACCCGAAGTTATAGCTGAAATGGACTTCACTTTAAATAATTTAAATGATTATGTCTTTGGTTTACCGCAAGCAGCTGGTGTAGGAACTTTCACAGATTCTCGTACTTATTTCTTTGAGATTTGGACTGATGATAATAAACGGGTAGAAATTTTCATTCTTGATTCCAGTGATTATTTGGACTATGAACGTGATTTCATAGGTGATCCCCCTACAGTTTATTTCATGCATGAAATTTGTGATGGGTATCGTCAACTCGAGTTTAGTGATTTCTTTATTAGTCCTAAGCTTATTCTCTACTCAGAAGGTGAAGTAGTCACTGGGAATTTTATCTGGACTGAAGGACTAGCTGAAATTATCCATCAACCTTATTATCAAAGAATTCTTGAAAGTGACAGAGATACTCAAGACTTTGTTCAGATTTTCAATGTAAATGCTAGTGTCAGTTGCTATATTATGACACAAGATGAATTTGATATCTATATAGATGACCCAAATGATAGACCAAATCTTTACAATGTTTATCAAGGCGAAGAAGATTCCTTCAATATCACCTTGGAATTTGAAACTTTGAAGGATCCAGACACAAATCCTGAAGTAGAAAATCACTATCATCTTTTGATTTGGCATGAAGAATTTTATGGAGGAGTTTCAGGAACAATAATTTATGATTATGAATATGCGAGAGCATTTGGTGAGACTTATTGGTCACTCATTTTCGCTATTCTTCTTTTATTATGCATAGTTCTGTTCTTCGTATTTCAAAAAGTCGCCTTACCACCAGTTGTTTGGACTCTCTCAAAATTGAGATATTATGTAATTTCAATACCTGTTAGAGAAATAAAAGCAACGTTTTCTGATCTCGGATCAGAACTTGGTTGTATTTGGGCTAAGATGAAAGGTGTTGAAGAACAAGAAGTGGATGAAGAAAAAGAGTGTTCACCACATAAAAGACTGTTATTACTTTTTCTAGCAATCATCGGTTTTCTTGGCATTCAACGTTATCTGGTTGGTAAAATTGGAACTGGAGTTGTTTTCACCTGTACATTGGGATTCCTAGGTATAGGATATCTCATTGATCTCGTTGCTATAATTATAGGTTGCTTCTATGATAGTGATGAGAAACAAGTCCTCAATTGGATGTGATTTGAGTAGCTTATTAGCTACCCAAAATTCTTCTTTTAATAAGATTCTTCACAATATTTTTGTAAATTCATACTGAAAAATAAAATGAGTTGTTTGACTTGTCTCAATTACCCGATCAACAATCGACATCTGAAGTTAGTGAAGATCCAGATGAATTTATTGAGCAAATCAGTGATTCTGAGATTCCAAAAATTCCGTATGAATCAATAGAGGTTAAGCTTAAATGGTCTCGAGTAATAATTGTAGCTATTGTAATTTCTTTATTTGTAGTTGGAATAACTCTTCTTGTTTTTTGGATTCTTGGAAGACAATATGATGAAGTATTTGTTTTCTTTTTTTTATCATGGACTTTTCTTATTGAAACAGGATTACTCTTGATTTTTGGTGGTTGTATTGGAACTGTTCGTCAATCCTTCACAATAGACAGAATAAGGAAGAGATTTACTAAAGGTGAAAGTATTACCGGTGCAGATACAAAAATAGCTATAGGTAGTGCTTATACTTACATCTTAAGTGGATTGCTTCTTGGACTTGCATCGTTTCTTGCTTGGCTTATTCAATCAATATAATCACTGTAAAAATATAGTTCTAATGAAAATATATTTTTAGAGAAAACAATTCTATATATTATAGGTTGGTTCTAACCATTGAGCGAAGATTTGGATTTTGATGCAGCACGAAAAACTATTTCCAAAAAAAGTGATGATGATACAATTTCCCATTCACAACTACTACACAATACCTATAAAAATCGTACACCCTCTGAATCAAAAAAGGAATTATACCGTGAAACTTTCAGAGAGGAACATACAGTTCTAAGACAGGATTATATAGAGTATCGATTTGATTTTGCTTGTATTTGTCAAGCTATTGCTATTGTCCTTGGATTCTTCATGATGGTTAACTTGATTATTTATTTTTCAATGGATTACGGATTAAACAACGTAGGAAGTGAAGATAGTTTTCTTTCATGGATAATGTTTGGTCAAAGTGGATTGTTATTATTATTTTCAGGTTTATCTGTTCCCAGACGCTCAGTAGTTGTAAAACAAAGATCTAAACGAAGTATTGGTGAATCAAAAGATAGAAGTTTGCGTTTTGCTTTTGTTCATTCATTAACTTATTTCATAGCAGGTATTTGTATGGCAATAATATCTACAATTGTTCATTACCAGTTATAAACAAAAAAAAAGAAATTAATGATAATTTGTGGCGTCAAATTATCAGTGAGGAATTTTATTTTTGTTTATTCTTAGATAACGATAGGATTAGCTCTTCACCTTGAATTTTTAATCTTTCACCTTTGGATAATTTTTCTTTTCGAGTTAAATTGGTGGTTAGTGTTTCTGTGCAAATATAGTCAGTAAATCTCGTGAATGCTTGCTCAAGTTTTCCTTCAGTTTTATAGCTTATTGTTATTTTATCAGCAACATGTAACCCTTCTTTTTTCCTCAGATTTTGTATGTGACGAACTATATCTCGAGCAAAACCTTCTAGCAAGAGATCTTCTGTGATTTTTGTATCTAGTGCAACGGCGAATTTTTCACTTACTGCTATTGAGCGTTCCCCTAAAGGAATAGCTTCGAGAATCAAGTCATCATGTAGTACTAATTTCAAAGGTTTCTTACTGGGATTCAACATTATTTCTAAAACCTGATCTTTCTTATAGTAAGCATTAACAACTATTTTCTGATCGATATCCTTTATCTTATCCTCTAAGAGTGTTATATCCTCTCTGAGTTTAGGTCCGAGAATTTGATAATTTAGCTTGAGTTTAAACTCTATTAACTTCTCAGGTTTTCTAGCAAAACGAAGATTCTTGACATTAAGTTCAGTTTGTATCTCATTTTTGAATTCGCTCAGAGAATTTTCAAGTTTTTTATTTTTACTCCAAACAATTACTTCTGAGAGAGGTTGTCTTAATCTAAAATTTGATGCACTTCTTGCAGATCTTCCAAGTTTAACAACTTGAAGAACTACATCCATTTTCTCATTTAGTTCTTTGTCATAATTTGATTTCATGAATTTCGGATAAGCACAAAGATGGACACTTGATGGCATTTTAGAATTAGTAAACTTGGTTAAATTCTGATATAGTTTTTCACTGAAAAATGGTACAAATGGGGCTAATATTTTACTGAGTGTTAGTAATGTTTCATATAATGTATAATAACCACTTAGTTTTTCCTCGCTATTTTCATGTTTCCAAAATCTTCTGCGACTTCTACGTAAATACCAAGTTGATAATTGATCAACAAACTGTTCAATTTCCACTGTTGCATTTTTGAAATTCATTTTGTCCAAGTCTTTTCGAACCTGCTTCACTAATCCATTTAATTTTGATAGTAACCATTTGTCAATGTAAGGTTGTGACTTCAATGTACTAGCTTGTTTGTCATTTGGTTTAAACTGATCTAAATTTGCGAAAGTAGCGAAGAATGAATATATATTCCAAACAGTGAGGAAGAAGGGCTTAAGTTCCTCTTCTAAATGGTAACCAAAATTCAAAGTTTGTGAGAGTTGTTGTTTTGCCGAAGCCCAGCGTATGATTTCAGCTCCAACTTTATCAGCTGCTTCTGCGAACCAAATTGCATTTCCCCAACTTCTATGCATTGCTCTTCCATCTTTGTCATGAACTTTTTCATG
>JAGMDP010000170.1 GCA_023128635.1 Candidatus Heimdallarchaeota archaeon
ATCAAAATTTACCTGTGAAATTTCTTACACCTTTTGATAATGCAATACGAGATAGGGATTTACCTTTACGTTTATGGGATTTCGATTATAAAATAGAATGTTATACACCTCCTCCTCAAAGAGTATATGGTTACTTTACACTGCCAATGCTTGATGGTCACTCATTTATAGGAAGAGCTGATTTGAAAGTACATCGAAAAGATGGCATTCTAGAAATAAAATCCTTGCATTTTGAGAAATGGTACAAACCTACAGAAAAATCATACGAACGATTAACATCAGGTTTGAATAAATTCGCTGATTTTCATAAATGTAATGAAATCCGTTTTAATGAAACCATTCACACAAAAATACAAAAGTCAATCTCAACTTTGTTGAATTCTATGACCTAATTACTCTTTTTTGTTTCTTCGAAAAAACCTTAAATAGTCTTATATAGGACTATATTATATAGGACTAAAATATGAGGAATTGAAAAATGAATGAAGAAGAGATAAAGAAATTTGCAAAAGAACTGATGCTTAAAGCGCAACCTGCTTATTTAGCAACAATAGATGGGAATGGCTTACCTCAAATACGAGCAGTAGAAAATATACGTAATCCAGAGAAATTTCCACATAATGCAAAAATATTGCTAGAGTATGATAATAGTTTAACACCCTATATTTCAACAAATACTTCATCAGATAAAATCAAACAAATACTAGCAAATAATTCAGCTGCAATGCATTTCTGTTCACCAGATGAATACAAAGGAATAATGATGCAAGGAATTATTGAAATTGTAAATGATCCTGAATTAAAGAAACGTATTTGGCATGAAGGAATGCGTCAATACTATCCTAAAGGTCATACTGATCCGGATTTTACTATACTTCGATTGAGACCAAAATTTATGAAAGCATGGCATAGTGGTAAACATGAACTAACTTTAAGTGATTGAAATGAAGCTTCAAAGTCAAGGTGGTTTTCTTATTGCAAAAATCCATCAATTATCAGGTCGTATATTTACAAAATTACTGAAAAAACATCAGATCGAGATTAATCCTGCACAAGGAAGAATTATGTTTGTTCTTTGGAGAGATGACAATATTCCAATTCAAGAGCTAGCCAAAAAAACATCCCTTAGTAAGACTACCTTGACTTCAATGCTTGATAGACTTGAAATTATGGGTTATATTGCACGAGTGCCTTCAAATGAAGATAGAAGAAAAATTTGTATCAAATTAACTGAAAAAGATAAGAGTTTACATGAGAAATACCGACAAGTTTCTTTGGAAATGACTGAATTATTCTATCAAGGACTGTCAAATGATGATATTGCTTTATTTGAAAAGCAACTTGAAATAACCTACAAGAATCTAATTGTAGCTGAAAAAAATTTAAAGTAATTTCTTAATTATCTCATTTGCTAGGTCGTCTTTAGATTTCATACCATCAATTACTAAATCTGCGTCTTCCATATTGATAATGTGATCTCTGAGATAAAGCTCTCTGTGTTCTTGTAAATACATCCGCAATTGCCAATGCATTATATGCATAAGTTTTGTAGGTTTTTCAGAAAATCTTGGTTCAAATTGTGGACCAATCGTTTCATAAAAGGTGTTTATACCATTATCCTCGGATTGTTCAAGACTCCGCAGAAGAACTCGAGCAAAACTAACTTCAAGTGGGATATTGATATAGACCAAAAAATCAATTTTATCTTTCATTCCTTTACGTTGTCGACCAGTGGGTTCTTCTATCACAATATACTTTTTTGGTTGAATGATACGTTTCTTTATTGGATAAGTTATTGGATTCCCTTTCCGTAATTCACCTAAATCTTCAGTAAGCTTATCATAATTTGGTCGATAATCATCATAAAACATCGTATCAGAATCTTCCAGTAAAGCAGCTACTTTATTGACTGAGGTTGATTTTCCTGATCCAGAAGGTCCAGCAATACCTAAAACAAAGACTTTGGATTTCATTGAGGTTATACTCTTCTTTTTCCTGTTATTGACTTGTACACTTCGTTGAATTATTATCAATATTATTGTTAATTTAGTTTATAGTAAAATAGAAGATAAGTTAATCCAAACTAGATTATATTTTTATTTCATAATACGTTCTCAGATTGAGATAATCACAATTATTCCTAACTATAAGTTGATTACTATGAGAACTGCTATTCCTGTTAAAGATAGAGATCTTACTAGAAAAATAATTGATATAACATTGTTGGTTTTCTTTTTCATCAATATAATCTTCATTTGTTATATGTTTGATATTGAGCAATTAGTTGTCTCTGGTGCAGATCATACAACAAATTGGCCATTAGCTCCTGGAGATTATCCTATTTGGCCACCGAAATTTATTGTTGATTTGAATCATTTTGTAGGTCAATTTGATCATGCTTTACTCCACAGAGACCCTTGGTGGCGTGCAACTATTTGGATTGATGTGATTTTATTTGGTCCATTTTACATTACAGCCATTTATGCATTTATTCGAGGAAAGAATTGGATACGAATTACAAGTATCATGTGGGCTACTATGATGTTAACTAACGTTACAATAATTTTCATCGTTGAATTTACTGATCCAAAATATGCTGGAGGTCAACCTTTACCTATCCTTGCAGCCAATTTATTATGGATACTTATGCCTATCCTATTGATAATACGAATGGCGCTATATCCACAGACATTTGCTGGTTATAGACTCGGATCAAAAATGGCAAAACCAGAAGATTAGTCATGGTTTTCTGAATGAAAACCTTTTATTTTTTTTTTCTCCTATATAGTGTTGTGATTAAATGAAGGATTTAAAACTTCTATCAGCTATTCGTGGTGAAGAATAGATGCTGAAAATTTCAGAAAGACAAAAATTCACTGAGAAATTTGATACAGAAAAAGAATTTGTAGGAAAAGAAGAAGAAAAATAACTTTCACTTCTTTACGATTATTTTTTTTACAAAAAAGAAAGAAGAGTAGTGTTATTTGGATCTCTTTCTAAGTAAGACCATAACACTAACTGTTAGAATTGAAGCTAATCCAATTAATAAGAATGGAGCTCCGATTTTCCTTGTATATGAGCTTTCTGTAACTTGGACTGTCATAGCGAAATTGGTATTTATCCCTTGGTAATCACCTATGATAAGAGTAAACATATCATATCCTAGCAAGACATAATTTGATACGTTATAATCGAAACGCAAGCTATGAATTATCCCTAAACCTGTTGATTCAGCAGCAATTTCATATCTGCCACTTACATCAATTTCAAAGGCTATTGTTTCTCCGCTATCAAACCATGTAGCTTTTGTAGTTGTTGTGACATTACCTTCATCACTATCAAATGCATCAAAAAAGCTAGCCCATTCTGATGGATCATTATATGAATCATAGACATCAGCCCAAACGATGTTTGGTGGAGCAACATAAAATGCATCACCTAGACTTACTCCTTTACTTACATCTAAATCTTGGACGGAAGCAGAGGACATACCAAGCATAAGGAATGGATATACGGAATAATAAAGCAACGATAAACCAAAGAGAAGACTACTTGAACTTACATCAGCTAATAAACTTGCAGAAGCATCATAAACGGAATAATCAACACTTGATGCACCTATAGCATCTACAGTAACATCAATTTTGTCTCCTACATCTAAAGCTGTATCCCCAACTCGGAATTTATCTGTCTGTCCAGAAACTGTTACAGCACTTTCAACATAGTTAAAATTACCATATGCTTTCTGAACTTCAAACTCAAACTCATCACCAACACTCAAAGATCCTTGAACTGATAAGAATGGAATAGAAAAAGTGAGAGCTATCAAAATAAAAGTAATAAGAGTTATCTTTTTCACTATTTTTCACCATGTTTTTTCAATTATCTGAATAAGATATATTTTGAAACTATTTAAACTAATTTTTTAGGGCATTGATTTTCTAAAGAAAGTTTAAAACATTTTAAGGAATAGTTTCTGTATGTCCGATTTAATTAAAAAATACAAAATAGGTCTAGAATATTTAAGAAAAACTGGATTCGACCATATTACAAGAGATCTTGGTGTTTTTGGAGTGGAGGTTTTCAAATATAAACCACATTCCCGTTTTGACAACGAGAAAAAGGATCTACCAAATCCCTGTCAATTTCGAGAATTTGTTTTAACAAAAAAACTAATGGATCATTATAAGATTAAAACTAAAGTCGATATTGCTCGATATTTACGTATAATTTCCATCATCTTAACAAATTTTAGTCTTGCAGATGAATATGATAATTTCGAAATTCACAGAAGGGAATTAAGAAGATTTTTCCAAAATAATAATTATCAAAGTAGAGCAAGCAAAAAATCAGCTATTCGAGAAGCCTTAATGGCATACGATGAAGCTTTTAGCTCTCGAATTTCAATTCCCGAATCAGATTACAATGGTTTTACTGATGTTTTAAATCTCTTTTACAATATTTATGAGCCTTTACCAAAAGTAGAGACAAAGAAGGAGAAACCGATTACAGGTGATGAAGATGACCTGTTTGATGATTATGGATATGACGATGACTATGATTTAGATGATGAAGGAACAACCGATTACAAAGAACCTGATATTATGTGGGCATATGATGGTTTGTATAAAGACTTCACTGACGAAAAGCTAATTGAGCGACTTAAGGATGATAGGCAAAGAGGTACATTACGAGTAAGTCTTCCAACTATGAACATTAGAGAATATTTTGACACTGAATTAAAAGGTCTATTAAAAAATGACTCTGAGAGAAAGAAGCTTTTGAAAAAAATTCGCGCTTGGCATAAGAAGACTTTTTCAAAGTAAAAAAAAAGACATTATGATCCATGTTCGGTTCTTTGTATAATTTCATCTTGTAGTTTTGGACCCAAATTGATAAAGTAGTCACTATAGCCAGCAACTCGAACAATTAGATCTCTATATTTCTCAGGGTTCTTCTGAGCTTCTCGCAAAGTATCAGCTGATACAACGTTGAATTGAATATGATGACCACCTAATTTGAAGTAACCTCGAACCAAATGGGCAATATTGTTAATTCCTTCATTTGTAGCGAAGAAACTTGGTGTAAACTTTTGATTTAGCAAAGTTCCTCCAGTTCTAACATGATCAATTTTACTTGCTGATTTCAAAACAGCTGTAGGTCCTTTGGTATCTGATCCTTGAACAGGGGATATCCCTTCAGATAGTGGTTCATAGGCTTTTCTTCCATCAGGCATGGCACCAATGACACTTCCAAAATAAACATGAACTGTTGTTGGGAGAAGATTGATTCTATGATGTCCGCCTTTTGTGTTTGGTCTCCCATCTATGGCATTAAAGTATAGCTCAAAAACATCCTTTGTTATTTGATCCGGATAATCCTCATCATTTCCATATTTAGGTGTATCACAAATAAATCTCTGACGAAGCTCTTCTCTATTTTTAAAATTAGAGGATAATATCTCAAGTAGTTCTTTTATTGTTAGATGTTTTTCATCAAAAACATTGTACTTTATTGATGATAATGAATCAGTAATACTTCCTAGACCTACTCCTTGAATATAAGAAGAGTTGTATCTTGCTCCACCAGCATTGTAGTCTTTTGCATTTTTGATACAATCATCTATAATAATTGATAAGAAAGGTGATGGTAAATAATCACCCCACAATTTCTCAATTATATTGTTTCCCTTGATTTTAATATCAACAAAATGCTTAATTTGTTTACTAAAAACCTTGAACAGTTCCTCATAGGTTTT
>JAGMDP010000171.1 GCA_023128635.1 Candidatus Heimdallarchaeota archaeon
GAACACATCACCCTGATAACTGAGAGGGATGAGGGAATTTCCTGCTTTGTTGCCCCGGCAAGGTCAGCACCGGCATAGGAACACCAATTACAGCAAAAAGCTAGTAGATTGGGCTCAAAAGTTTGATCTTCATTTTTAACAACGGTGGTTGCTTTTTGGTTCATATCTTTGACCCCCGAAATTTAAGGTGCGGGTGTTAATGATTCTTTAAATGCATTTTCAATCATTGCTTCGATCTGTGCATCAGTATAATGATTCATCGTTATTGCACTTGATGGGCAAGCCACATCCTGCGCAAACGTCTTGATCAACGGAAGCAACAATCGATTCCTTTTCTATCTTTTTGCTTTTAATAAGTTTCGTTGCTAATGAAGCTGTCGCTAAACCTTGTGAAACACTATCTGTAATATCAAGTCGCCCTAACTATGAAAATAACTATTAAAATTTATAACGGTGATTTTGACGCCATTTACTCAAATGATTATTTGAACAAATTTTACCTTGAGTAGCTACTAACAGATGGTCAAAAAAACGGAAGATTCTTATGCAACAAGACTAATATTTTTCAGACCATACTCGCAAAACAGGAGTATCAATTATACCAATTACAACTATATTGAGGATAATTTAGAATGAAAGTTTTAGTAACAGGAGCATTCGGTAACGTAGGTGCTAGCACCTTAAAGGCATTAATTGCCAAAAATAAGCATGAAATCACTTGTTTTGATAGACCAAAGCTTGTTAATCGTAAAGAATCAAGAAAATTCAAGAAAGATGTTAAGATCATTTGGGGGGACTTGCGCAATCCAAAGCAAGTTGAAAAAGCAGTTCAAGGGCAAGATTTTGTTCTCCATATTGGAGCGATTATCCCACCTGAAGCTAATAGGAGTAGAAAACGAACTTTTGATATCAATCTTGGCGGAACTAAAAATATCGTTAATGCAATTGTCAAACAAGCAGTCAAACCAAAGATGATCTATACTTCATCTGTAGCTGTCTACGGAGATGTAAGAGAGCTTGGAGAGCATTGTATAGATATTGATTATCCTTTCAATCCAAGTCCTGATGATTTCTACGCAGTAACGAAAATAAAATCAGAAGAATATATTCGAGAAAATGGTGTCGATTTTGTTATTTTCAGACTCAGCTATATTCCGAATGCAGAGAAGATTGCTCTCACACCACTAATGTTTCGTATGCCATTAGATACTCCAATAGAGTTCACACATACTTTAGATACTGGTTTAGCAATAGCAAATACCATTGAGAAAGATGAAATGTTTGGGAATGTATACAACCTTGGTGGCGGAAAAGAATCTCAAATATATTATAGAGAATTTCTTGAGAACATGTTACCTTTCATGGGTGTTGATATGTTACCTGATGAAGCTTTCAGTACTGAACCATTCCATTGTTGTTTTTATAATACTGTTGAACTAGAAAAAATGCTACAATTCCAAAAACATGATATGAAAGATCTCTATCAAGAAATGGTTGATAATACACGAGCAGCAAGAGTTTTTGCCCGAATATTCAAACCGATCGTTCGACCTTTTCTGTTAATGTTATCTCCTCATTATAGTAAGAATATGCGAAAAAAACGAAAGCAAAAAAGAAGAAAAATAGAAAAATAACTTAGATTTTGAGGTCATTTCAAAACAAAATGACTTCTTCATCTTCTATTATAATCACTTTTTATTTTACACCCTTTACTCTCGAGTTGAGCTAAGATCCCTTTTGTGGTTTTGTGCATTGATGCTCTGAAATCTAAATGCAATTCTTCCAGCAATTTCAACTCGAGTAATTCTCTAGGTAATGAATGAATCCGATTATTTTGCAAAAAGATTCTTCTTACTAGTTTACAGTTCCCTATAGTTCTTGGTATGGTGTAGAGTTGATTGTTATTTAATTTGATATCTCGTAGCAAACTAAATTTCTCAATCCAATTTGGTACTCTTGTAATTTGATTATGACTCAAATCCAAAACAGATAATTTAGGTAATTTCAATAATTGCTCAGGGATTTGTGTTAAAAAATTTCTAGATAAATCCAATGCAATCAATTCACTCAGTTTCTCAACGTCATCTGGCAGTTCTTTTAAATTCAAGTTTGATAAACCTAAGGATAAAATAAAACCTTCACTTTGAGTAAAATACACTTTCTTACTTGAGGCATAATTGGTTTCTTCTTCTACTATATGCTGAATCTTTTTCTCAATTTTACTTATGATTTCTTTTTGTTCTTGGCTAAGTTCAGGCAAAATATTTCTCTCATAGTTTCAATCTGCTGTTTTTTCAGCCCAATTCAAGTAAAATCTTAGATAAAATTCTGTTGCCTTCACGAGATGTTCAATTGGCACATGTTCTTCACAAGTGTGTGCAAATTTTTCATCTCCTGGACCAAAACCAATTGTTGGTATATCAAACAATCCCTTTGTAGCTACACCGTTGGTTGAGAACTGCCAAAACTTGGTTTCAGGATCTTCATCGAACTGCAATTTGAATGCATCAATTGCTACCTGAATTAAAGGATCATCCACACTCATCTTCCACGAGGGATAATAAGCTTTAATCGTTTGTATGTACCCTTTATGTGTTTTAATTTTGAAAGAATGCACTTTGACCTCTGCTTTCGATTCTTTTACAGCAG
>JAGMDP010000172.1 GCA_023128635.1 Candidatus Heimdallarchaeota archaeon
GCATTAAGAGAAACACTTTGGGAACTAATAGCAGTTACTGCTATTGAGCCCTTACCAAAATCTGGATCTTTTGGCAAATTTTCATTCAGTTTCTTTATCTCTCCTATTATCTTACCCAATTTGTAAATTGGATTAACTCCTAAGTCAGGCATTGATCCATGACTTGATATTCCTGTAGCACAAACCTCGAGATCGATTCTTCCCCTATGACCTAAACTAATTCCTAAATTCGAAGGTTCAGTCAATAATACCGCTTGAGGTTTTATTCCTAAATTATTAATGATGAATTGCCAATTAACTCCTTCTGCATTTTCTTCGAAAATAGATGCAACAAAATACAATGTGAGATTCTTCGGAATACCAATCTCCTTTAACAACTTGACGGCATATAGTGCAGTTGCTAAACCTCCTTTTTGATCACATGATCCTCGACCATAGATCTTGTCATCCTCTATCTTACCATATAATGGATTGAATCCCCAATTACTTAATTCCCCCAATCCCACAGTATCAACGTGAGCATCAATTGCTAAAATATTAGGTCCTGTTCCTATTTTTCCTATCAGATTACCCATATCATCAAGAATCATTTCTTCAAAACCCATCTCATGCATTTC
The DNA here is from genome assembly GCA_023128635.1 of Candidatus Heimdallarchaeota archaeon. The sequence goes on from JAGMDP010000172.1 coordinate 618, forward strand.
TCTTGTCAAGACTGAAATTATTGTTCCCTCTGTTCCAGTTTCCGAAGGGGTTGCAACCAAATTTCTAGTCAATTTAATTATTTTCTCTTTATGAAAATCTACAAGAGTTCTTATTTTCTCTTTCATCGTGCAATCACAGATCCTACAATTATCATTGAATCTATATTTTATTCAATCTTAAGCTTCATTTATGTTTTGTATTTCAAGAGTAATCAAAAGGTGTTCATAAGTGCCCACTTTGCATATAGATAGTGCTCAGTATACTGGGGATATAATTAATACGATTTACTAAAAATGAGGAACTATAATGTCAAAAGCAGATGATGTTCAAGATACAGAAATAATGATTTTGAAGAGAGATGAATCAGATGAATTCATTGATCTTCTAATGCTTTGTTTTGGAGAAGGTTTGGAACGAGATCGAATTAATCTGGTCGAAATTGGAAAATTGATGAAGAAAATTAACAAACCAATTTATCGTTTTATTATGAAACTAATGAAAGTTAAAATGATTAATTATGGTATCAAGCGTGATGGTAAGCTTGTTTGTGCTTTAACTTTATCCATTGATAAGAACGAAGGTTCAATAGGCAATGTAATGACACATCCAGACTATCGTCGTCAAGGATTAGCCAAGAAATTATTCCAAAAAGCTGTATCTGAGGTAGAGAAATTAAGCTTAAACAAAGTTATTCTAGATGTTCATGCTCAGAATACTGGAGCAATAAAACTATATGAAAGTGAAGGGTTTGAGAGATATTATCACACAGGAAAATTAAAGCTTGATCTTACTCAAAACGAAATTTCATCTGATGATTCTGTAGTTCTAAAAGAAATTACTGAGATAGATTTCGAATTATATGATAGTCTATTAGATGTTTGCTTTCCTCAACAAATGCTTGTGAATCGTGATAGAAACAAGATGGCTAAAGATTATGTTCCTAATCGATTTATACGATTCCTTGTTGCAATGGCTGCTGGACAGAAGATATATTTTTACTCCCTACACAGAAATACTGAAACCAAAATTATTGGATATATAAGTGCATCAACCTCAAGGATTGATGAAGGACTAAGTATCACAACACCTCTTGTAAGAAATGAGGATATTGATTTAGTAATACCTGCTATTTCAAAATTGGCTACATTGATAAACCATGGTACAGATTCTTTGAAACTTAATTTGTCTATGCACAGGAAAGCTCTTATTGATATGATGCTGAAAGCGGGATTTGAATTAACAGGAGAATCCCTCTATATGAATCTAAAATTTAAAAAAGATAATACTGAACAAGGAAATAATTAAAATGAATGACATAAACGATAAGGAAAAAATGCAAATTGCAGAAGCTCATAAACCAATATTAGAGCCTATAGAAGAAAAAGGGTTTATTCTCGATGTTGGTGGAGGAGGAGAAGGAATTATAGGTCAATTAATGGGAAATCAAGTAATTTCTATTGATAAAAATAAGAGAGAACTTGAAGAAGCCCCAAGTGACAATCTAAAAATCGTTATGGATGCGACTGATCTACTATTTTTAGATGAAACTTTTGGAACAGCTGCTTCATTTTACACGCTTATGTACATGGATAGCAAAACAAAGCAGGAAACCATAAACGAAGTTTATCGTGTACTAAAACCAAGTGGTAAATTCTTAATTTGGGGTTCAGAGATTCCAAGTGAGAAACCAAATGATAAAGTAGAGTTTTATGTAGTCCCACTTCAAGTCAAATTACCGAAAAAAGAGATAGGAACTGGTTATGGTGTCAAGTTTATTTTTCAAGATAAAAAAATGATAACAGAAATGTGCAAGAAAGCAGGCTTTGAATTACAACTAAAATCAGAAAAAGACTCTATGTTTTATTTTGAATTTATTAAAAAATAAAGAGAAAAATTATCCTTTTGGATAATTCTTTTTCTTTTATTCTATTTTTTTGCCCATGGAAGCCATGTAAATTACGAATTGTTCTTCTCCATCTATACCTAGAATATCATTCATTTGCTCATCGTAGAAAGCAGCTATTGCACAACAACCAGAATTAATGTTCTCTACTGCAAGGTAGAGATTCTGTGCTACATGACCAATATCTAAGTGAAGATAGCGATAACTCCTTTGGCCATAGCGCCAAGCAATTCTGTAAGGAATAGCAACCCAAATGAATGAAACAGCTCCTGC
>JAGMDP010000173.1 GCA_023128635.1 Candidatus Heimdallarchaeota archaeon
AACGCATGCCTGGCTCCAGCAGATGGGACGATTCTTTTGGTATATATTTCACTGATTTCTTTGATTCCTTGTGTTGCCCATAAAAGCCAAGCTAATTCGTTTAGAGTTAGAGCTTCGGTGCTATATTTTCGAACACTTACTCTATCTTCTATTGCTTTTCTTAAATCCAAACTAGGGACATTAATTTTATCAGGAGCAGGTAAATCGATAAGTTTCTTTTTCTTATCATAAGCTATTTGTAATGGAGGATTTTTTACCTTTTTTCTCTGATCAGACTCTTCCAAATACTTGTACTTGGTTTTTTCCATAAATTCTTGACCAATGCCTTTTTTCATCTTCAACAACTCAATATTTTCAATTACTTCTTATGTTCTATTAAATATAAGTTCTAATCTTAAGTTTCTAAATTCTAGAGTAAATTTAAGTATTTGTCAGCGAATTATTATCTATGTCCGAAAAAGTTCGTATAGTTGTATATAATCCTAATTGGCCGGAAATCTATAAACTTGAAAAAGAGAAAATTAAAGAAAAAATCGACGAGTATATTGCATCCATAGACCACATCGGAAGCACAGCGATTGAGGGATTAGTTGCAAAACCAATTGTAGATATTTTAATTGGATTGAACTCTTTGGATGATGCTCAATTTTGCATTCCAAAATTGGAAGAATTAAATTATGAATATGTTCCTGAATTTGAGGATGTACTCCCAGATAGAAGGTATTTCCGCAAACCTCCTACGAATCAAGGGTCTAGAGATTTCCATGTACATATGGTTGAGATTAAAACTTACTTCTGGAAAAGACAATTGATTTTTAGAGATTATTTGAGAAAGTTTCCCAAAGTCGCTAGTGAATATGGTGAATTGAAATTAAAACTAGCAGCTGATTTACAGGATGATCGAGAAGCTTACAGTGAAGGGAAAACGGATTTCATATTGGGTATTCTTGCGAAAGTTGAGAAAGAAACAGAAAATGATCCTTAGAATAACAATTATTCCCCGTATGCTAATTCCTCATATTCAGCTGCTTTATCAAAATCTTCAGCTTCTTCGTATGCTGAAGCTAAATTATGTAACGCTTCAAAATATTTCGGTTCAATTTCTACTGCAGTTTTAAAGCACTCTATTGCTGCTGAGAGGTCTCCTATCATAGCATAAACCACTCCCAGATTATTATATGCTAATTGATAGAAGGGATTTAGCTCAATTGATCTCTCGAAATGCTTTATTGCTTCTTCGAATTCCTTCTTATCTACAAGAATTAATCCTAGAAAATTATAAGGTTCATAATAAAGTGAATCAATATCAAGTGCTTCTCTGAAGAAGCTAGCTGCTTTTTCTGGCTCGTTTAATTGCATATAGGCTCTTCCTAAGGTATTATAGGCTACTTGATAACTTGAGTTGATAACCAAAGCTCTTTGACATACGTCAATTGCTTCTTCTATATCACCTCTTTCAAGATAGCTGATTCCAAGATTTACCATTGCTTCGTAATAATCCGGTTTAATATCTAGAACCTCAAGAAAACAGGCAATAGCCATAGTATTGTCGCCAATTTTTGTGTAACTTGTCCCTAAATTGAGTAACGCTTCCAAATAATCAGGATTCAATTCTAATGCTCTCTTATAACAAGCTATTCCTTTGTCTAAATAATTTTGATAATCATTAGCAACTCCTAAGAGAAACCAGGCACGGGGGTTGTCTATTTGCAAATCAGTTGCTTTTTGGAAAAATTCTATGGCATTTTCAAATTTCCCACTTTGTATACCTGCGACTAATCCCATCTCGAGTAATTCTTCAGGATTATCTATTTCTCTGATACCCCGTTCAGCCATAACCTTCGAGTCCTATTTATTTAGTATTGGGAAATCGTAATCATTTAATCTTATACCAATTATTTTTGGCATGATTTATGTCAGTAACCAACGTAATTTGCCGTTTACTTTCACGTTACAGTTACAAAGTGATTTCTAAACTACGACACTGAAGTAAATATAAACCACTTTCGAAACGTGCAAATTAGCGATAAAAATCAGAAAAATTAGTGTTTATGGAATAATCTCATATGTTCAATTTTCAGGCATTTATCCATTACATAGGGGATACCATTCTTTTCTGCAATTTCCTTAGCTTTTTCATTTACTATTCCCAATTGTAACCAGATTAATTCTGGTTTGAGTTTGACAGCTTCTTCGACAATTTTCGGGGTATCTTCACTTGGTCTAAAAATATCCACAATATCGACTTGAACTGGAATTTCAGATAGTCTTGAATAGACTTTTTCTTCAAGAATTGTTTCTGCCAAAGGATTAACAGGAATTATTGTATAACCA